>NZ_DAWDUX010000025.1:0-26945 GCF_052346665.1 Collinsella sp. | reverse complement strand
TGTCGATAACGCCCGACTCGCTCATCTCGAGGTACAGGTCGGTACCCTCGCGGGTACGCTCGCCAACGCCGGTGAACACCGAAGTGCCGCCATGCTCTTGGGCGAGGTTGTTGATGAGCTCCTGAATAAGCACCGTCTTGCCAACGCCGGCGCCACCGAACAGACCCGTCTTGCCGCCACGGATGTAGGGCTCGAGCAGGTCAACGGCCTTGATGCCGGTCTCGAAGATCTCGGTCTGCGTGGTGAGCTGGTCGAACGAAGGGGCCGGGTGATGGATCGGGTAGTACGCGTCCACCTCGGGCATCTCCTTGCCGTCGACGGGCTCGCCCATGACATTCCAGATGCGACCGAGCGTGCCCTTGCCCACCGGCATCTGCATAGGGGCACCCGTGTCGACGACCTCGAGGCCGCGCTGCAAACCGTCGGTGGAAGTCATGGCGACGCAGCGCACGACATCGCCAGGCAGCTGGCTCTCGACCTCGAGGATGGTGTTGATGTGGCCGACGGGCGTGTCCACGTCGACGGTGAGGGCGTTGTAGATGTTCGGCACGCCGCCCTTGAACTTAACGTCCACGACGGCGCCGATGATGCGCGTGATGCGCCCGACGCCCGCGGTGGGCGTGGAGTCCACAGCGATGGTATCTGCCATTAGTTCTCCTCCAATGCAGCGGCTCCGCCCACGATCTCGTTGATCTCAGTGGTGATGGAAGCCTGGCGTACACGGTTATAGGTGCGCGAGAGGTCGGCGATGATGGCGGTGGCGTTCTCCGTCGCGGAGTGCATGGACTTGCGGCGGGCTCCCTGCTCGGCTGCCGCCGAGTCGATCATCGCCTGATGGACGATGGTGAGGACGTAGCTCGGAATGAGCTTGCTCAGCACATGGTCAGCGGAAGGCACGAACTCGAAGGGCGACGACAGACCCGTAGGCGCCTCGTTCTCGTTCGCACGCGGGCCACGGGCGGTCTGCAGCACCAGCTGGTCGAGCGGCAGAATGCGCTCGAGACGAAGCGCCTGCTCCACGCGGTTCTTGGCATGGAAGTAGACGATGTCCACGCGGCCAAGATGCCCCTGGGAATACGCATCGATCACGTAATTCGCGACGATACGCGCATTCTCGATCGTGGGGTCGTCGGACTCACCGACGATTGCCATCACCTTGTTAGGGTATTTGCGGAAGAACTCCGTCGCCTTGCGTCCACAGGTGATGAGCTCGACCTCTTTCGCACCGTGGCGATAGAAGTGCTTGATGCGCTGCTCGGCGGCGCGCTCCACCTGTACGTTGTAGCCGCCGGCCAAGCCGCGATCGGAGCTGATCACAATCACCAGCGCTCGCTCGTAAACCTCGGGGTCGACGAGCAGTGGGTTGGAGACATCGACCGACGAATCCTGCGCAACGGTCAGCATGACGTCCGTGATGGCGGCGGCATACGGCTCGGAATTCTTCTCGCGCTGGAGCGCGCGAGCGATCTTAGCCGTAGCCACCATTTCCATCGTGCGCGTGATCTGCTGGGTCGTGGAGACCGAGTTGATGCGCTTTTTTATGTCGCGGAGGTTAGCCATGGGGCCTAGTTCTCTCCTGCTTCGCCGTCGAGCGCGGAGGCACTCGACGCCTGGGACTCACGGGAGGCCAGGAACTGACTCTTATAATCACGGATCGCCGTCTCGAGCTGGGATGCCATCGCATCGTCCATCTTGACGGTGCGGAAGCTCTCGAGCAGCTTGCGGTGGGCGCCCTCGAGGTAATCCACGAGGCCGTCACGGAACGGCACGACGTCGGCGAGGTCCATATCGTCCAGGTAGCCCTTGTTACCGGCGTACAGAACGGCGACCTGCTCCGTAACGTCCAATGCCTTATAGCGACCCTGCTTGAGGAGCTCGGTCATACGAGCACCATGCGTGAGCTGCTTTTGGGTAGTGGCGTCAAGGTCGGAGCCGAACTGCATGAAGCCGGCGAGCTCACGATACGACGCGAGATCGAGACGCAAGTTGCCCGCCTGCTGCTTCATGGCCTTGGTCTGAGCCGAACCGCCAACGCGGGACACGGAGATGCCCACGTCGACTGCAGGGCGCTGACCCTGGTGGAACAGTTCGGACTGCAGGTAGATCTGACCATCGGTAATCGAGATGACGTTGGTCGGAATGTACGCGGAGACGTCGCCATCCTGCGTCTCGATGATCGGCAGAGCCGTGAGGGAGCCACCGCCGTTCTCCTCGGAGAGCTTGCAGGCGCGCTCGAGCAGACGAGAGTGCAGGTAGAAGATGTCGCCGGGGTACGCCTCGCGTCCCGGGGGACGACGCAGCGTAAGCGACATCTGACGGTAGGCGACGGCCTGCTTGGACAGGTCGTCGTACACGACCAGGACGTGACCGCCGGGGTTGGTGGCGCTGGCGGGACGGCCGTCCTCGCCGTTGTACATGAAGTACTCGCCAATGGCGGCGCCTGCCATAGGCGCGATGTACTGCAACGGGGCCGAATCGGCAGCGGTGGCGGACACGATGACCGTGTACTCGAGCGCACCGTGTGCGGCGAGCATCTCGCGAATCGCGGCGACCGTCGAGGCCTTCTGGCCAATAGCGACGTACACGCAGATCACGCCCTTGCCGCGCTGGTTGATGATGGCGTCGACGGCGATGGCGGTCTTGCCCGTCTTACGATCGCCGATGATGAGCTCGCGCTGGCCACGGCCAATCGGGATCATCGCGTCGACGGCAAGCAGGCCCGTCTGCATGGGCTCGCATACCGGGGTACGCTCGATAACGCCGGGAGCCTTGAACTCAATGGGTCGACGCGACGTCTGGCCGATGCTGCCCTTGCCATCGATGGGCTGGCCGAGCGGATTAACCACGCGGCCGAGCATGCCACGGCCCACAGGGATGTCCATGACGCGGCCGGTCGTGCGGCACTGGTCGCCTTCTTTAATGGAATCGACCTCGCCGAACAGGACCGCGCCGACCTCATCGCGATCGAGGTTCTGAGCCAGGCCGTACACCGTACGGCCCGTGATGGAGCTCGTGAACTCAAGGAGCTCACCTGCCATCGCGCTCTTGAGACCGAAGACGTGGGCGATACCATCGCCCACCTCGGCTACGTGGGATACTTCTTGGGTATCGACGGTAGCCGACAGGTCGAACAGGCGCTGCTGTAGGACTTGCTCGATGTTCTCGGCAGTAATTGCCTCGGACATTGGCTATACCTCCGAATTCTTAACTGACTGAGTCATGACCTTTCGGGCCTGCTCAAGCTGGTGACGCACCGACGCGTCACGACGACGCCCCTGCGCGGAGATGATCAAGCCACCGATGATGGACGGGTCGACGCGCTCGATCAAAAACACGTTGCAGCCCAGGTCAAGCTCGCACTTCTGCGTGATCAGCGCGCGCAACTCGTTGTCGAGCGGCACCGCCGTGGTGACGGTCACGCCGACCGTCTGCTGGTCGCCATCGGCCATCTCACTGTAGAGATCGAGGACGTCGGCCAACTTGTCCAAGTCGCCATTGACGGCCATCTGAGACAGGACGGAAAGGACCTCGGGGCTCGCATCTGCCTCGGCCTTGAGGGGGGCGAGGTTCTCGTAGACTCGATCCTCGTTCTTAGCCGCCTCGAGCAGCGTGCGGGCGTACGTCTCGAGCTTGCGCTTTTCGAAACGCTCGCTGATATCCTTATCGACCATTGATGGTACCCACTTCCGCAAGGTACTTCTTGATGAGCTCACGCTGCTTGGCTTCATCGCTGGCGAGTGTGTCGTCCACGATCTTGCCTGCCACGGCGACAGAGACCTTGGCGATGGTGTCGGTGGCGGACGCAAGGGAGCGCTTCATCTCGTCATCAGCGCGATCGTGCGCCTTGGCGATGATGTCCTCGGCCTCCGCGTGAGCGGCGGCGACGATGCGAGCGCGCTCCTTCTCTGCGTCACCGCGGGCCTCAAGGACGATCTCGGACGCCTTGCGGCGCGCCTCGGCGACAATGGCGTCCGCCTCGTCGCGAATCTCGGCAGCCTCAGCCTTGGTGGCGTCGGCTTCCTCGATGCTGTCCTCGATCTTGTGCTCGCGGGCATCGAGAACGGAGATGACCTTGGGCCACACGAACTTGGCCAAGAGGAACCAGATGATCAGGAAGATGAGGAGCGCGGGAACGAACTCCGCCATCTTGGGGATCAGGATATCCGCGCCACCGGACTCGGTTCCCTCGGCAAAAGCCAAGGTGGGCGTGAGAAGCACCGAGGCGAAGGCCCCAAGCGCGACACCTGCGCGTTCAACGTTTTTCATGACTTCCCCCTCGGGACGTATCGCCCGGTACTCTTGCGAGGACCCGGCCTATTTGACAACCAGTGCGACGACGAAGCCGATCAGGGCCAGAGCCTCGGCGAAAGCCGAGCCCATGATGAAGACGGTGAACACGCGGTCCTGAACCTCAGGCTGACGCGCCATGGCGCTCGCAACGCCATATGCAGCGAGGCCGATAGCGAGGCCTGCACCGATAACACCAAGACCGTAACCGATAACTCCCACAATTCCTCCTTGAGATCGCGCGCCTTCGTGGCGCACCTTGATCACGATACCTATCTCAAGCGCACGGCTCGAACCGCACGCAGGGTACCCCTACACGTATGGCTAGTGCCCTTCGGCCTCTGCGCCCTGGATGTACACGGCGGTGAGAACGGTGAACACGTATGCCTGAATCACGCCGACGAAGATCTCGATGGCGTAAATCACAAATAGGATTGCCGCGAACGCAAGGGACGGCAGAGCGCCAAGGGCGTTGGCGGCGCTGAACTCGGCAATGAGCGGCTCCGCGAACAGCGAAACCATAAGCGCAAAGGAGCCCAGAACGATATGGCCTGCGAACATATTGCAGAACAGACGAACCGCCAGCGTGATGGGTCGCAGCAGCGTGGAGATGACCTCGATCACCCAAATAAGTATGTTGAGCGGGAACATGACCCCCTTGGGCGCGAGGCTTTTGATGTAGCCCCACACGCCGTGGTTCTTCATGCCCACCCAAACGAAGTACACGAACGCGACGAGTGCGAGGGCCGCGGTGGTGGAAATCGTGCCTGTACCCGGCTTCATGCCGGGAATGATGCCGATGATGTTGTTGACCACGATGAACATGAACAACGTTCCCAAGAACGGCAGGTGACGACGCCAGGACTCCTTGCCCAAGATGCCGATTCCCACGTCGTTCTCAAGGTACTCGATCACAAATTCGATCGCGTTGGCAAACCTGCCGTGCGGAACTACGGCGACGCGCTTGGCGAACGCGAACATAATGACGAGTAAGACGATCGAAGACACGATGAGCCAGAATGAATACTGGGTCACGCCGTGCATCAAGTCGCCCACGACGGGTATCGAGCTGAAGCTCGACACGAGGTGGTTGATCTCGCCCGGCAGCTTCTCAAACGCTTCCATGCGCTAACCCTCCTAGAGTCAGTGACTCATCGTTTTGGCGGCAAGTACCGCCCACATGACCAGGAACCCCATGAGGAACCCGACCGCGACCACCGGCAAGTCCTGCGGAACGGACATCCAAACCAAGGCAAATGCCGCCATGGCAAAAGCAAAGGAGACGCCCAGTGCGGCCATCCCCCTGCTTACCGTTGGCTTAAGGCGCCCCGACCGCGCCAAAAGCACGACCGCGAATAAGGGGGCGAACGTTGCGACCCCTAAGCCCATCCCAACTGCAAGCATCGGCTACCCTTCCGCTGCGGGACATTCACATGGAATGCGCGTGCCACAAGTTCCAAACCTGCACATTCATGCAGTTTGATGCGGCAACGCACGACCTTGCGAATACCAGTGCTTCGCAGTATATCGCTCAATAATCCCCGCGCAAGTAAAATCGTACAACCGGATGATGTTTATGGACATTTGTTCACAATACGACATTCGTTCATTAAATTTGAGAACATATTGGGGCGTTTGTTGTTTATTTTAACCCAAACAAAAACGCGGTGCGCCCTCAAAACGCACCGCGTTACCGAACCGAAACGTGCCCCAATGGCGCGCGCGAGACCCTACAGAGTGCCGAAGATGCGGTCTCCGGCATCGCCGAGGCCGGGAACGATGTATGCCGCGTCGTTAAGGCCCTCGTCGATGGAACACGTGTACAGGCGAACATCGGGATCGTGGTCGAGCACCGTCTTGATACCCTCGGGGGCGGCAACCAACACGAGCAGACGCACGTCCTTCACGCCTTGACCGCGCAGGTAGTCAATCGCCGCCGTGGCGGAGCCGCCCGTGGCGAGCATGGGATCGACCACCAAGCACGTACGCTGCTCGGCGTCGGCGGGAAGCTTAGCGTAGTACTCGTGCGGCTCGTGCGTCACTTCGTCGCGGTACATGCCCACATGACCAACGCGGGCAGCGGGGATGAGCTCAAGTAGGCCGTCCACCATGCCCAATCCGGCACGCAGGATCGGAACAATGGCAACCTTGCGCCCAGCGATCTGCTTGCCCGTGGTGGCGCAAATCGGCGTCTTTACGGGAGCATCTTCGAGCGGGAAATCTCTCGTGGCCTCATAGCCCTCAAACAGGGCGAGCTCCTTAACGAGCTCGCGGAACTGTTTCGAACCGGTGCGCTCGTCGCGCATGATTGTCAGCTTGTGCTGGACGAGCGGATGGTCAACCAGCGTGACGCGGCTGCTGTCAAATGATACGGACATATCGTCCTCCCTACTATCTAGTCAAGCGCCATGACCTTGGCCACGCGGGCCTCATGACGACCGCCTTCGAATTCCGTCTCGAGGAACGTCTTGACAATCTCCTTGTTGACCTCGACATCGACGAAACGGCCCGACAGGCACACAACGTTGCCGTTGTTGTGCTGGCGGAACAGCTCGGCGAATGGAACCGACGTGATGGACGAGGCGCGAACGCCGGCTACTTTATCGGCGGCAAGCGCCATGCCGATGCCGGTGCCACACACCAGCACGCCGCGATCCGCCTCGCCGGCCGAGACCGCCTGCGCGACCTTCACGGCATAGTCGGGATAATCAACGGAAGCATCGGAGTCGGGGCCCATATCGGCGAGCTCGCAACCCAGCTCCTCGGTCAAGTAGCTCGCCAGGGCTTCTTTTTGTTCAAATCCACCATGATCGGAGGCAATGGCGACACGCATCGTGCACGTCCTTTCAACTGTTGAATGCAACGGTTTCACTCTAGCAGGTTCGAAGGGCGCGTGCGTCCTTAACGTGAACGGGCACGCGCGACCGCATCGTGCCATCCGGAAAGGTTGCGCGCCACAACCTCTTCTGACGCGAATGGGTCGAACCTCTTGCCGGGCACGCGATTTTGCTCCAATTCGTCGAGGTCTTCCCAATATCCCACCGCAAGGCCGGCGAGATATGCCGCACCGAGCGCCGTGGTCTCGACGTTCTCCGTTTGCACCACGGGTATGCCCAGAAGGTCGGCCTGGAATTGCATGATAAAGTCGTTGCGCGAAGCTCCCCCGTCCACCGAAAGTGTCTCTATCTTCACGCCCGCATCGCGCTCCATGGAGCGCAGTACGTCAAAGCTCTGGTACGCCATCGACTCGCACGCGGCACGCACGAGCGTGGCGCGGTCGCTCGCGCCCGTCAAACCGCAAATTAGGCCGCGGGCATCAGGATCCCACCATGGAGCTCCCAAGCCGCTGAATGCCGGAACCAGATAACAACCGCCGTTGTCGTCAAGATGACGGCACAGGTCGGACGCCTCCTTGGTGCTGGAAATCAAGCCGAGTTTATCGCGCAGCCATTGCACCGTCGTGCCAGCGTGGAAGATGGACCCTTCGAGGGCGTAGGAGATCTTGCCGTCATGGGCGATGCCGATGGTCGAGACCAAACCATGTTCGGAGGCAACGCACGCCTCGCCGGTGTTCATGAGCATGAAACATCCGGTGCCGTAGGTGTTCTTGGTGCAACCGGGCTCAAAACAGCAATGGCCGAACAGCGACGCCTGTTGGTCACCCGCCACGCCCGTGATCGATGGCCCGTAGGTCATAATCTCGTTCGATACGCTCCCGTAACCATCTGAACTCCAGCGCACCTCGGGAAGCATAGAGCGCGGAACGTCCAGCATCTTGAGGAGTTCATCGTCCCATTCGAGCGTGTGGATGTTGAACAGCATGGTGCGACTGGCGTTGGTGTAGTCGGTGGCGTGAACCGCGCCTCCCGTGAGGTTGTAGATGAGCCACGTGTCGATGGTTCCGAACATCAGCTCTCCCGCATCGGCAGCGGCGCGGGCGCCATCGACGTTGTCGAGGATCCACTTGATCTTGGTACCCGAGAAGTACGGATCGGGCATGAGTCCCGTCTTGCTCCGAATGGTGTCCGACATACCCTCGGCGATGAGGGCGTCGGTGATGCCGGCGGTACGGCGGCATTGCCACACGATGGCGTTGTGGATGGGTTGACCAGAGTCGCGATCCCACACCACCGTGGTCTCCCGCTGGTTGGTAATACCGATTGCCGCGATGCGATCCGAGTGGATGCCGCTTTTGAACTGCACCTCCATCATGACGGCAATCTGAGAGGCGAGGATCTCCATAGGGTCTTGCTCGACCCATCCAGAGCGCGGATACATGGTCTTGATGTGGCGCGACGCCTGGGCAACCACGCAGTCGTACTCGTCGACGATGATTGCGCGCACCGATGTGGTCCCCGAGTCGAGCGCCATGATGTAACGGCCGCCCAAGGGCGTATACGTGCGGTCAATCTTCCCGAGGTCTTTGAGCGAGAGCGCCATTGGATGGCCTTTCTATGAGAGTGCCCGGCGCCCCTGATTGGAGCACCGGGCACAATACATGCCATTAGCATTGTTTCACGGGCACGGAGTCACCACCATGGCGCCTGCGGCCCATCCGATAGACGGGGCAATCAGTCGGTCAATGCACACATTTGGTGGGTGAAAGGCGTGGGCCTACTTCCCTCCTCTGCGGCGAACAACCATCGCGATACCGGCGATGACCACGATGGCGCCAAGGGCTCCCAGCGCGATGACGGGGATCAGCGAGGAATCGCCCGTAGCCGGCAGACCGCCATTCGGCTTGGTCTGGGGAGAACCGGTGCCGGTATCGGCACCGTTGCCAGCGCCGCTGCCGCCGTTGTTTCCGCCGCCACTGCCACCGTTTCCGGATTCGCCCTTGAGTTTCAGTCCATCGCGAGCCGCCTTAAGGGCGCTCACCAGCTGCTCAGCCTCGGCCTGGGAAAGATTGTCTCCCTTCTCGAGCCCAGCCTTGGCCGCGGCGAGTGCCTCGCCATATGCCTGCCAGGTCTCATCCGTGTACGGCGAACCATCCGTGATCGCTCCGTCCACAAGCTCGGAGAGCTCCGTGCCCGTGTACTTGAGGACCGGGCTGTTCAGCGCGGTCTCGATAGCGGCCTTGAGGTCCTCAACTTGGTCGGCAGTCAAGCTCTCGGGGTGCGCAATCGCATCCTTCGCCTGCTCGACGGCGGCATTCAGCGCATTGATGGAGTCGGTGGTCCAGGCGCTCGTGTCCTGCTGGCCCGCGGCATCGACCGTCTCCTGTAGCTCGGCGATGAGGTCGGAATCCACGCCGGAAAGCGCACCCAGCAGGTAGATCTCGGAAATCTGGGGCGTCGTGCCCTCAGCCCACTCGAACACGAGGTCCTTCACCGCGGTGTACTCCGCGAGCGCGCGACCGTTGTTCTTGAGCTTTCCGAAGCTGAACTCCTTGAGCACCTTGTTGTCGACACCCAGCTCGACCGTCGTGGTCGTGCTGTACGTATCGTCGGTGTAGAGGACCGCCTTCACCGTCACATTGCTCGGCTTGCCATGGGAGACGATGCGGACGCCTTGGAGCGGCGTGCCATCGGCCTTGAGCGGAGCGGACACATGGTACGTGAGCGAACCGGCCTCGGATCCTTGCGGTGTCCATGCGGTAAGCAGGTTCTTGTCGATGAGGTTCTGCGGGGTCTTGCCCTGCTGCTCCATCACTGTGGACTCAAAGTCGCCACCGGCATAGGTGGAAACGTATGCCCCCTTGTTGATGCGCAGCTCACCGATCTCGACCCAGCGATTCGGATAGGCCCCGGTAAAGCGGATGCGCAGGTAACGACCGCTCAGGTCGAGGTCCTTCGCTTCGATGAACATGTTTCCGGGGGTCTCGCTGGAGTGCGTGAGCCAGCCGGCTTCCTTGGCCGTCGACTGTGTTCCGGGGTCGGCGATCTTTCCATCGCTGTTGATGTCGAGGACGAGCTTCCAATCCGCGTCCGCGGCGTCGGGCGCATCGGCGACCTCAACGACCGCATTGCGGATGAAATCGAGGCTGGCCTCGGGCACGAAGTACTCAATCGAGTTGATCGTACGGGCCTGACCCAAATCGAACACGACGGTGCTGCCCTTGGCAGGAGCACCGGAAGACTTGGTGGCCGTGGTCACATCGCCGTCGAAGACCCTGGAGGCATCCAGCGTCTGATTGCCGGGAAGATCGCTCTTCACCAACGTGGGCGCAAGGGAGTTGAGATAGGAGCCCTCAAAACCCTTGATGGTCACGGTTGCCTTGTCTCCCATAGCGCGGAAGCCCACATAGCGTGCGCGCTCCACGTTGGAGCCCTCGACAGGAATCCACTCAAGACCGTTCTGAGAATACACAGCCTCGGCGCTGGAGAGCGTCTGCTGGTCCAGGTTGGCAACCTTGATGTCGCGGCGGATGGAACCGAGGTCGAGCGCGAACACATCGCCCTTCGTGGGGAGGGCCACCGCGCCGTCGGTCGTCTTGAACGTGCCGTCACCCACACGAGCGGTGAGCTGAACGTCTGCTAGGTCGAACGAGGCGTAGAAGTTGTCCTTGGTGTAGGAGAACTTTTCGAACGCCTGGAGCTCAAAGAGCTGGAACCAATTCGCCGTAGCCGCGGTGGCAACGACCTTGATGCCGGTGGCCTCGACGCGGTTGAAGGTGGCCGTTTGGTCTGCCGCGCTGCCGAGCGTGGCAATCTCGGTCCAATTGCCGTCCTGCTTGGGCTGCTCATCAGTGGTGTAGTAGAGCTTGGAAGCCGTGAAGCGGTCGCCCTCGCCCTGGAGCATGCGTACCGAGTCGATGAACTTGCTCTCGCCGAAGTTCAGCATGACCCAGTCGTTCGCGGCCGTGTTGCGGCTGCTCCAGAACTGCGTCGAATCATTACCGTCGATGGCACGATCAATGCTGTTTGTGGTATACACGGGCATGTTGGTGGAAATGGCCTGCGTAGCCGCGGACATGCCGCAGGTCGCGTGCAGGTCGGCCACGCGCCACCAAATCTTCTTGTCCTTGTTGTTCACGACCTTGATGGCCTTGGCCTCAACCGGGGCACTCAGCTTGACGACCTGATTCGTCTCACTCGTGATGGCACCGGCCGGCTGCCAGGCACCATTGGTGTCCTGATAGTACGCCGTGCCCTCGTCGATGACATCGCCCGCCTGGCTCACGCCCTGCTGGAACACGATGGCATCGATGGTCTTGGGCATGTCGAACGTAACGATGACGGCCGCGTCCTTGACGGTACTGTCGTCCTTGTTCGGCTCGGCGGCCTTGTGCGTGAACCACGCCTCGGTGTCCTTGCCGTCGGAGGCGTTCTGCAGCGGCTTGGAGGTATCCGCCGTTTCTTGTTTAGCGAGCGTTACCGTACCGGTGAACATGCCGCTCGTCTCGACCTTCTGGTTGACCATGATCTCGTTGATGGTGGGCCAAGCGTCGAGCTTATTATCGCGAACGGCAACCAGGCGTACGCCGTCGACCTGCTTGAGGCCAAGATCGGTCACCGCGACGGTGCTCGTGGTGTATTCCTGAGCATTCGGAACGTCGCGCCACTCACCATCCTTGAGATACTGGACCTTGCTGCAGTCGAAGAAGTTCTTGCCGGTGCCCTGAACAAACGTCACGGTATCGAGGTCGAACGGCTTGGTCTGCATCATGCCAAAGTAATCGTCCTTGGATACCTTGTTCGGAGAACGATACTCGGCACCCGTGGCGGGATCACCGTCAAAGACGGCATCTTTGCTGCCCTCGGGCGTGTCGGTTCGGTTGGTCACCAGCTTGGTTACCACCGCGTCCGGGTCAGCGGCGAGTGTTGCCTTCTCAGCCACATAGTCGTTCAGCGCGTTGACTGTGGGCGTGATGTACGCCTTGCCCACGCGAGCCTTCTCGTAGTGGTCGATGTACCACAGCTGATTGTTGTTCGCGGCCTCGAGCGCTGAGGTGCCCTCGGCGAACAGCGTGATGAGCTCGTTGGCGCTACCGCCGATGGAAGCCTTGACGGCATTCAGCTCGGTGATGGCGGCACGGGTGATGCCGTCGAATGTGTCGACCCAGGGCGTCATCTGCTCAAGCATCGCCGGAGTGCCCGCCTGCTCGCGGAACGTCTTGGAGTCCTTCTGGATCTCCTCGAAGACGGCGATCATCTTGTCGCAATCCTCGACAGTCACCGTGTCGGCGGTGAGCTTGGCAACGAAGTCGTTGAGCTCGTCCTTGATATCCGCGGACTCGCCGTTCTCCCACGTGGCGCCACCACCGTACATGCGCTTCATATGCACAGAGAGGTCATGCAGCGCGTTAGATCCCTCGGTGGGAATCGGCGAATTGTGATCGATGTAGCTAAAGGAATTCTCCCAGGTATCATCGGCATGGGCCTCGGACTCCCAGAGGTTCCAGGTGAAGTCCGCGTTCATGAAAATGCCCTGCTTGGAAGGCTCGGACTGCTGCATGGGGTTGATGACAACGCCCTTGACCTGGCCCGGCTTAAGGTCGGAACCCAGGAAGTTGTTGTGGCCACCCATATGCAGGGCGTCCTTGTCGTTATCGGAGCAGGGCCAGTTGATCCACATGAAGGGAGCCACGCCGGAGTTCTTCTGGAACGTCGAGGCGAAGCTGTTGTCGATCTTGCCCCACACACGTCCACCGGTATTGATGACCTGGACGTTCTCGGGAAGCTGGCTGTACCAATCCTCGCCATTACCCATGTAGTTCACCGGGCAGAAGATGAGCGTGTCCTTAAGGCCGGGATACTTGACCGCACCGTCCGTATTCTTGGCCTTCTGCTGCTCATGCAGCCAGTCGGTCATCTCTTTGCAGAGTTTGATGTACAGATCCTTGCCCTGGTTGCCCGCATCGTCCGCCAGAATGGCGATCTGGCGAACCCCGTGATCCATAACCTGGGTGAATTTCTGCTTGAGAATCTTCACGGACTCGTCGTAGTTCGCAGGCGTGATCGGGTTGCTCATGAACGGGTGCAGTGCGAAGACGAAGCGGCACTTGGACTCGTTGCCCGCCTTGGCAAGGGGCTCGATCTTGTCGCGCAGCTCGTCTTCGGTGTACAGTTCGCGCCACTTGGCGTTGTGCTTGGGATCGTCCTTGGGCGCGTAGAAGTAGGCATTGAGCTTATAGTAGCCACCCCACTCCATCAGGTTCACGCGATCCTCGGTGCTCCACGGGTTTCCGTAGTAGCCCTCGATAAAGCCGCGTGTGGTCACGTCCGCGTAATCCGAGGCAGTAAAGGCGCGAAGCGTCTTGCCTTCTACCTGCTGGAGGATTTGATACAGCGTCGTAAGGCCATAGTATGCGGCGTCCGTATCCTTGCCCAGCACGATGATCTGGTTGGAACCCGTGCTGCTTGCCGGCAGCGATGCCAGCATGTAGCTATCGGTCTTGTCGAACAGGCCGTCCGTATAGGAGAGCTTACCCTCCTTTACGAGCTTCTCAACATGACTGTCAACCGCACCCTTGGAGCCCTTAATACCCACAAGCAGCGATGTTTCACTGTCGCTTGTGGGAACCGAAGCGCCCTGAGCGGCCTTGAGCCCTTTGAGGTCGAGCGTCTCGTTCATGCGCGTTACGGTGTCCGCATCGATACCATCCTCGACAACCGTGGTGATGGTGTCGCTGAGTGGAACCTCGCCGTTCGCATATGTCACCGTGTGCGGCGTCGGGTAGATCTGGTAATCCCCTTCAGCTGCATGGGCGATTGCGGGCGATACGCTCAGGCCCACGACTGCACACGCGCAGGCGATAGCCTTCGCAATCTTCCATCGTATTCCTCTCGCCATCCATTTTCCCCATCTCGTTCAACGGGCACTCCGCTCGCTCGAGACAGAGCCATCCCTTTGTACATAACGCATCAATCTTCCCGTAGGAGGCTGCTTCCCCCGTTCGCGATTTGGCGAGCGGCACCTTATCGAGCGTTGAACGGTTCAGCCTATCTCTTTTATGTGGATTATTGTTTCCGCTGGTATTTACTATTGAGTACCAACCTAGTGGGATAATCCACGTTCACCCGCGAGGGGGTTCGTCGCGCCGCTTGACGCCGGCAATCGCCGTTGCCAACCCAAGACCACCGAGGACGACAATCGACAGCATCGATGCATCGCCGGTTCCCGGCAGCGTCGTGCCCGGCTTGTTCGCGCCGGCGTCACCCGCGCCAGAACCGGTGTTGCCACCACCGGGGCTCACCGGCGGGTTGGGATCCGTATCGGGATCGACCGGGGGCACGGGATCGGGATCGGGGCCGTGATCGGGCTGGGAAGCCTTGTTCACCGTGACGGACAGGACGGCGTCGCGCTCGCCATAGGTGACCTTGATGTCGACCGTGCCCTCCTCATCGAAGACGGTCCCGAGCGCGGGATCAAAGGTGAAGTCGGCCTTGGTGTCCTCGCCGTATGCGACGTGTTCAATGTCACCGTTGCTGTAAGAAAGCTCAAGCTCCATGCCGGCCGGGTCGAACGCCTCACCCACGGTGTAGATACGCTTGGCGGGCTGCGTCTCCACCGCAATGCCCGTAAGCGTACGGCCGTTGAGTTCGATGGTGAAGTCATGCTCAATTGTGCCGGAGTAGTCACCAATGCCCTCTATAAGCACCTTGGCGGTGCCGGCAGCAGTGTTGTTTTGGAACGTGAGTAGGTAGTCCACACCATAGACGAGCACCCGCTCGCCATCGACGATCCGCTCATCAAACTGGTCGGCGAGCACCGGATGATCCGCGTCAACGCGATCGACCTTAACGACGCTCGGAAGGTCGGTCTGCAGCGTGTTGAGATCAACCGTCTCGGCGGTCTTGCGCAGACGAATCTCAGCGGCGGACATGAAGGTCGTACTTTTATCGGCTTTGTCGGTCAGAGACTTCTCGGCCTTGAAACGGAACTGGCCGGCCGTTACCGGTTCGTCGAACTGGGCGATCTGCCACGAGCGATCGTTCGTATCCCACGTTCCCTCGGCGCACTTAACCCACTCTTCATCAGCGCCGTTGCGATACCAGATGGAGTACTCCTCAATGAGGCCATTGGGGCCCTGCTGGCGGGGCAGATACCTCAGGGCTTCAATACTCGTCGGCTCCTCGAGCGTCATGTCAACATAGAGCTCATCTTGCGGAGTGCCGCTCCACAAAGAGTGGTAGATGGAGTCGTGATCGCCATCAAAGGCGAACTTGATCGGGCCTTCCTTGCCGCTTTGCCCCTGCTCGCTCGATGCCGTGGGCGTCATGTCCCCAACGGGGTAGTCGCGCGCATCATCATCGGTCCCAAGGTCCGGCGAGACCGTGTCGGAGCCAAGGTTGATGACAAACTCACCGGTCTTGGCGTGGTCCTCGGACTCGAGCAGGATCTTGATTTGGTTCTCATAGGCGGGATGGTGACCGCGGCATTGTCCTTGCCGGCGGCGGCGACGTCGGCCACAATGGCGCGCGTGTCATAGCTGCCCGAGGCAAGAGCACTCGCCGACAGATCTTTACCATTCACGTTGAGGCTCTTGAGCGCGGCTTCGGCTCCCACCGGGTAGGAAGTGGTCGCCTTGATAAGTTCGACCTCGGTAATCATAGTGCAAGGCTTGTTGCTGCCCGTGTCGGTTGCGGTCGAGTTCACAATGTTCATGCGAACGAACACGGCCGTGACCGGTTCAAAGTCATAGGTGTAGAGCCTGACGTTGGTGCTTGCGTCGGTCTCGGCAATCGTCTCGCGAGCCTCGACCTTCTTCCACGATCCCTCGCTACCGTCCTCGGACACCTCGAACGTGACGGTATTCGCATCGGGATACCTGCCGGACCCCCCATCCCTGCCAAAGTACACCTTGATCTGACCGAGCGGCTGCTGAGTTGCATAGTTAAAGGTCAGCTTCGATTCCCGGTGACCGTCCTGAGCCCACTGCCAATTCGACCAGCAGCTCTGGTTCCTGCCACCGCCCGTGTTGGCGTCCATGGTGGTCGACCCGTTGCGAATCGCCTCAAGGGTGTCGGACGTCTTATTCTCGGGAATATCCTGGGTGAGCGTCATCGCGTCGGGGGCGATGTTGGTGCCCAGGGTGATGTTGCCCTTCTGAACGCGGACGGTCGCAGTGACCGGCATGTCCTTGCCGAACACGCTCGCGTGACCTTCGATTACGACCTCACCGGGCTCTGCGAAACGCCCAGCCTCCGGCTCATCCCACGTGACAGGGAAGCTTGCGTTCATGATCGTACCGTCGGGCATGATGGCCGGACGGGAGGCAGGAAGCACGGGCTCGCCCTTAACCGGAATGGTGGTCGAGTAATTGCGCAGCGCAACGACCTCGTCAACGATCGTGACGATAGCACTGATCTCGGTGTTGGCAACGGCACCCTTGACGGTGAACGCACCAGGCTGAGTAAGCTTCTCCTCGTCGATCGCGTTCCAGCTGACCTCTTCCTGCGAACTCGAGCCATCCGTGTAACGAACCTCGACCTGGGAGGGAAGCGTAACGGACGCACCCATCTTCACATAGTGGTACCGGGAATAGACCAGGGCATCGACTTGCTTCTGCTCGGACGGCTGGTCGGCAACCTTTTCAACCGGAATCTCGACCGTTGCAGGCGTGAGACCATCGGCGCTCACCGTCACCGTAACCGTGCCCGCATTCTTTGCAGCGCGCACGATGCCGACGAGCTGACCGGCATGGGCAGCGCGATTGTCGTCGCGGAACGACTGGTGATCAGCCTGGACGCCGTTGTCAATGCCGGCGAGCACGCCCGCACCCTCAACCGTGAAGGTAACCTTGTTCTTGGCCGTGGGAACGATGACGCCATTCTCATCCTCAACGTTCACGGTGAGATACGCGAGGTCGGTGCCGTTGGCCTTCATGGCGGTACGGTCCACGTCAACCGTCAATTTGGCAGCCGCGCCGGCCGTCTTCACGCTCTTGCGCCCGGCCCAATTCTCGGTGGAAACCTCCTGACCCTCGTCGTTGTACGCCTTAGCGGAAATGGTGCCATCGGCATAGGGAACGTTCCAGGTGAGGTAGAGGTCCTCATGAGTCGGGGTCTCGGTGCCGTCCTCGCCCTTATAGACGCGGTAGGTGTACTTTCCACCCTCGGACGTGACCTTGCTCAGTTTCTTCTTACCAAGGCTGCGCGCCTCACCACCATCCGCCGGCGTGAAGAACAGCTCGACTTCGGCCGCATCGGTGTAGACGACGACCTCGACCTGCTTGTCATTGCCCGTCGTCATGACCGCGTTCTCATTCCACGCGGGCAGGATGTGGAGGGTGTTGACGTTGTCGTTCCACTGGCTCTGATAGAAGTAATACGAATCTTTGGGCAGGCCGGCGGTATCGATGATGCCAAAGTAGGAGCTCTTCGGCGAGGGCCATGCGCCCTGCGCGCCGGGGACGGTGCCGTTTGAGGGCGTGGGTTCTCCCAGATAATCAAAACCGGTCCACACATATTCGCCAGCCATAAAGTCGTTGGTGATGATGTCGAACCACGCCTTGGAGGCGGTGTGACCCCACGACACCGCGGACTTGTCGTACGACGTCAGCAACTTGTCGGCGTTGAGCCTGTTGCTGTCCTTGGTGGTGTACACGCCACGGCTGTTGGTGGCAGAAGCGGTCTCGGATCCGTAGAGCTTCCACGTGGGGTGCTTTTGGTGAACATCCTTGTACCGGTTACCGTCCATATAGTTGAAGCCCACGATGCCGCCAGCATCGGCGATGCCGGCCGGGTTGAGCTCGGTCGCCTGCTCGCCGCCTTTGAACTTGTTATCGCCCGTGGTGATGGGACGTGTGGTGTCAACTGCCTGCGCCCACGTAATGAGGTTCTTCTGCACCTGCTGAAAATTCGCAATGCCGCCCGTTCCCTCGGTCATCTCGTTGCCAAGGGACCACATGATGACGGACGGGGCGTTGATATCGCGCTTCATGGATTGCTCGAGATCAAACTGGGCCCACGTTTTTGAGGCCTCGCCGTCGATGAGCTCGCTTTCGCCCATCGCCTGATTGAAGAAGCGGGAATAGTCGTTGCGGTTATCGTTCTTCGCGGAAGTCCAGCCGTCGAACATCTCGAGGACCAGCAGCATGCCCTGCTCATTGCAGATCTCGGTGAGCTCGCGAGAATGCGGGTTATGGGTGGCGCGGATGGAGTTGCACCCCATGTTCTTGAGGAGTTTGACCTGGCGCTCGAGGGCGTCGTGTGTGTCCACGGAGCCGAGTGAGCCCTGGTCATGGTGCATGCAAACGCCCTTGAGCTTCATGCCCTCACCATTGAGGGAAAACCCCGTATTGGCATCGAAGTTGAAGAAACGGTACCCGAAGTCAACGTCATACGAGTCGACGACACGATCTTCCTGCTTGATCTCGGTGCGAACGGTATACAGGTTAGGATTATCCAGGGTCCAGAGCTCGGGGGCAGCCGTGGTGATGGCATCCTGCTCGACCGTTGCGCTTGCGCCCGCAGCGATGTTGGTGGCAGCGCTCTCAACGCGGGCAATTGCCTGCTCAGGAGTGCCACCACGGGGGATCACCGTCTGCACGACCTTGGCGGAGGCGTCTTTGTTCCCCTTGTTGGTGACGACGGTCTTGAGATGAGTCTTCACCTGGGTTTTGTTGGAGTCGGAAAGCTCTGGAGTGGTCACGACTACGCCATCGCGATCGACGTGCACGGGATCGGTGATCACGAGATCGACATCGCGACCGATACCCGATCCGGAATACCAACGGCTCGACGGCGTCTGATGGTTCACCTTTACGGTGATCGTGTTGGATTCACCGAACTTAAGGTACTCGGTGATGTCGTACGAGAACGGCGAGTAGCCATAGGGGTGGTTGCCAAGCTGGTGACCGTTGATCCACACCGTAGAGTCCATGTACACGCCATCGAAATCGATACGGACCGTCTTGCCCTTGAGGGCTTCGCCCACCGTGAAGCTCTTGCGGTACCAGCCGATACCACCCAGCTTGTAGCCACTCTCGGCCTCACCGGCGGTGGTGTATTCCTGATCGATGCTGTAATCATGCGGAAGGTCGACGTTCTTCCATGCGGAGTCGTCGAATTGCTCGCCCTCGGCGCCACTTGCATCGCCAAGGTAGAACTTCCAATTCTCATTGAAGTTCTGCGTGCGCACGGACGAATCGCTCACGGTGTTGATGTAGACGAGCTCGGGCTCCGAACTCATCTGCGTCGACGACTGCGATCGAACGTCGGGTGCGATTTCGGCCCAAGCTTGTGCGAGCGGTGCAGTTGCGATAAGGGCACCTGCGGCGAGCGCGCAGACAAACTGGCTCCTCGTTCGTCCATGAGTCAGACGTGCCTTCATTCATATCCCCCTTCGCCTAAGGGGCTCCGCCTCGCGGCAGGACCCACCTACAGATAGCGACATTCAAGGAAGGATTTTCACATGGCTCACATCGGACTCGCCATTCAACTCACATGAACGGTGAGTTATTGGGGGCTGAATGGTATTTCCCCTGCTCAAACGGTATACATTGGTCTCTTTTCTTAACTACCACTTGAGTGGGTTGTCAACCATCGGCCGCAACGGAAGCTACGCCAGAGCCTCGTATATGTCTTTTGCGGCAAGCGCCCCCTGGCGAAGGATCGTCACCTCTCCGCCCTGTACGGCTACGATGGTCGACGCATCCCTGCACGGGGTCTCCCCCGCATCGACGGCAACATCCACCCCGCTCAAGATGCGTGGCTCTACTTCGACGAACGAAGTTGGTGCGGGTTTGCCATGCGTGTTGGCAGATGTCATGGCGAGCGGAGAGTCACAGAGACGGATCAGCTCCTGTACCACCGACGACGCCGATGCGCGCAATGCAACCGTGCCGTCAGATGCGCGCATGAAGGCTGGGACTCGTGGTCCCGCAGGCACAACAAGGGTGAGGGCGCCGGGCCAGAATGCCGCGGCAAGGTCGCGAATCGCCTGCGGCACATCAACTCCGTACTCATCAAGCGCCTCTGCCCCCGACACGAGCCAGGGAACCGTCTGGGCGGTATCGCGGTGCTTAAGCGTAAAGATGCGTCCGTACCCCGTGGCAGACGGCGGCATTTCCCCACACGCGGCGTAAGCCCGAACCGCAACGCCAACGCCATACACCGTCTCGGTGGGCACCAACGCGAGGGCGCCCGAACTCATTGCCTCGGCGGCGACCCCGAGTAGCTCTCCATCGGGCGCGGGCACGCCTTCGCGCGCTCCCCCTGCTGTAACGCGGTACACCTCGACCATCATCGCCCTCTCTCGCTGGTTCTACCTCTTCGCAACGAACACGTACTCTTTCAGTCTGCCGAGCGCTTCTCTCAAACGCTCAGTGGGCAGCGACAAGTTCAACCTGATCGCTTAGGGTCTTGCTAAAACCCACGTACGTCGGTGCGTGAACAAGCACGCTGTCACCGCGCGAGCAGAGAACCGCAAGCGCAGAGCCAACGCCACCCAGCACGCCGTATTCGTATGCGATGTGCTCCGGGCGCATGCCAGTCACGCCGTTCCGCTGCTCGTGCCAACGGACAATCGCATCATAATAGGCGGGCGAAGGGTCAAAGCAACCAAAGCACGGATGGTCGACGCGTTCATGCAGGGCGCGGGTGACCGAAGATGCGGTCGCAAAACTCATATCGGCAACCCACATGGGAATGATGTCGAATCCCTCTGCGACCTCTACATCAGTAGGACCCAGTGAACCCCCACGTATCGCCGCCTGCGCGTCATACGCGATGGCGTCCTTGCCTGTCCTGTCGATTGCCTCGGTAAAGTTGAACATACATCCCTCCAGCTGCTACTTCTTTTGCTGCGTCTATTAGCCTATTGCCACCTGATCCAACGGCTGAATGTCCTGCAGGTCAGCCTCAAGGGCTGTTCGCGCCTCTTCGACATCGTATGCGACTTGCGCCCTGAGCCAGTATCCGTCCGTTAAGCCAAAGTACCGGCAAAGGCGCAAATCGGTATCGGCCGTGATACGACGACGCCCCAAGACAATCTGCCCGATCCTTTGAGCCGGAATACCTGTCGCCTTGGCCAGTCGATACTGCGATATCCCCAAAGGCTCGAGAAACTCCTCTTTTAGAAGCTCCCCCGGTGTAACAGGTGCCAAGTCGCGCGCCATTTCGTCTCCCCTCAATGATGGTAGTCGACGATTTCAACGTCTTTTGGCCCTGACGGGGTCCAGGTAAAGCAAACCCTGTACTGGTCATTCACCCTTATGCTGCATTGACCAGAGCGCTTCCCCGTCAAAGCCTCAAGATGGTTACCGGGAGGAACTCGAAGATCATTAAGGCTGCCGGCAATGTCTAGCTGCCTCAGCTTTCGCAGAGCGATTCTCTCGAACGGAGCAAATCTGAGCACGCGAAGGCCCCTCGCCAGCCTCTCGGTATCTTTGTCTCGATACGATAGAATCATAGTAACGCCCTTCGTTAATAACGTCAAACGTTATTATTTGCAATCACTACTGATGCAGACACTTGATTCTCTCCGCGCGTCACCGCGAGATGCCGGCCTACACGCGAGCGAGGATGATGCGGGGGCGATTGGTAAGATCGTTGACGACACGGACCTCACGCATGCCGGCGGCGCGGCACAGGGAGGCTGCCTGGTCGAGGTGTCCCTCATAGAGCTCGCATGCAAGAAGTCCACCGGGCTTGAGCATGTGGGGGGCGGCATTCACCAGACGCCTGAAGATGTCCAGACCATCTTCCCCGCCATCGAGAGCCAGAGCCGGCTCATAATCCGCCACCTCGTGCGGAAGGTTACCCATCACCGATGTTGGAATGTAGGGGGGATTCGACACCAACACATCGAACGTCCCCCACTCAGTCTCACGATTGAGGGGCGAGACGAGGTTGCCCAAGCGCACATCCACAACATCGGGCGCAATACCCAACGCGTCACGGTTGCGGATGGAAAGGTCGACAGCGCGCGGCTCTATGTCAATCGCAACACAGCACGTATGCTCCGGGCGCTCGGCGGCGATGGAAAGCGAGATGCACCCGGTTCCGCAGCCGACTTCCAGCACACGAGCCACCTGCGATGCAGAATCATCGTCATCCGACGTGTTCACACCGTTTGCGCTCGTGGCGCCCAATGCGCCCTCCCCATCCCGAGGAACGGCGGTTTGCAGGCCCACCTCATCGCCAGAATCACCAGAATCTCCGGCCTCAAGCTCGGCATCCTCTTCAAGCGCCGCGATGTCCTCCTCCGTGAGCTCGCGTTCGACAAGGCGATCCTCGCTCTGGGCTGCCGCCGTTGCCAACTCCGCTTCGCGCGCCGCCTGAATCTCGGCGTTCCATGGCAGCTCAACACGGCTGCGCGGCCTGCATGCAGCAGCACCCAAAACGTCGGCATCGATGTACTTGAGGGTTTCCTCAACCAAAAGCTCCGTTTCGGGACGCGGAATGAGGACGCCGGGGGCACACGCAACGGTGATGGTTCGAAAATCCGTCTCCCCAATGATGTACTGCAGCGGTTCACCCTTGGCCCTGCGTACCACGGCGCTATGCATGCGAGCAAGCTCCTCAGGCGACATGGGCTTGTCGAAGCTCATGTAGATCTCTGTCCGTGAGAGCCCCGTAACCCCGGAGAGAAGCCACTCGGCAGACAGGCGCGGACGCTCGTCGCCCTTATCTCTCAGGTAGTCGCGCGTCCAATCCAGACACCGCTTGATGGTCCAAGTCTCGTTTGGCATCTCGGCCCCCGTCCTCATGTATTGCTCATCCGCGATTCTACGGCACGGCCGTCGCCCACCTTTCGGAAATGGCAAATTACAGCATATCCCGGCCAAAGTCGTTCGTAAGGCAGAGAACTTCCGGCAAGACCATGCACACATCAAACAAGGGCGGCTTGCAAACAAACCGCCCTCACACACGCTATATGGTTGTGACGCGATGGCTTATACGGCCTCGGCCAACTTTGCTGCACGGTCGGCGGCGGCGAGCGCGTCGATGACGCCCGCGAGCTGGTCGCCCAGCAATACACCGTTGTACGTGGAGTTATAGCCGATACGATGGTCGGTCACACGGTCCTGCGGCAAGTTGTACGTGCGGATCTTCTCCGAACGGTTGCCGTGGCCGATCTGCGCGGAGCGCTCGGCACCAAGCTCAGCCTGCTGCTTCTCGAGCTCCATCTCGTACAGACGAGCGCGGAGCATCTGCATGCAGACCTCGCGGTTCTGGATTTGAGAGCGCTGCTCCTGGGACTGGACCACGGTGTTCGTGGGCAGGTGGGTGATGCGAACCGCCGAATAGGTGGTGTTGACGCACTGGCCGCCAGGACCGGAGGCACAGTACGTGTCGATGCGCAGGTCGGACTGGTTGATCTGGATGTCAATCTCATCGGCCTCGGGCAACACGGCAACGGTCGCGGTGGACGTCTGGATACGGCCCTGCGACTCCGTCTTGGGAACACGCTGGACGCGGTGCACGCCCGACTCATACTTCATGACGGAGTAGACCTTGTCACCCTCGACCTTGAACTCGATGGACTTGAAGCCACCCGCCTCGGATGGGCTGGAGTCGAGGACCGTCATCTTCCACTTTTTGGACTCGATGAAGCGCTGGTACATCTTAAAGAGGTCGCCCGCAAAGATGGCAGCCTCGTCGCCGCCCGCAGCGGAGCGAATCTCGACAATGGTGTCCTTCTCGTCCATCGGATCACCCGGAATGAGCATGATCTTGATGTCTTCCTCGAGCTGGGGGAGCTTGGCCTCGTTCTCGGAGATCTCCATCTGGAGCATCTCCTTCTCGTCGGCATCGCTGGCATCGTGCAGCATCTCCTTGGCCACCTCGATGTCATCGAGGGCACCAAGGTACTCGCGAGCTGCCTTCACCAAGTCAGTCTGGTGCGCATATTCCTTGTTGAGGCGCGTGAATTCCTTAATGTCGCTGGCAACGGCCGGGTCGGAGAGCTTCTTCTCGAGCTCTTCGAAGGCGATGATGATTTTCTCAAGCTTGTCGCGCATGATGGCTCCTTGTATACGCGTAGGAATAACGGGGGCGCCGATGGTTTGATCGACGTGCGGGATGAGTTATGCCGGACAACGTCCAAGCAAAAATGCAGGCGTAGCTAGAGCTTATCGAGCGCGATGTGCATGGTTCCTCCTATAGTCTGCTGGATATGATACCCAAAACGCGCGGCGGCGGATAGCAGAAACGGGCCGCTGCCATAGGACAGCGACCCGTCTGAAGCACGTGTGTCTCGTGCGGTCTATGGGTTACTCGGACTTACGACGCTTGGCGACGATGACACCCGCAACAACGGCGGCGGCACCAGCGACGCCCAGGGCGACCATGCCGATGGCGCTCGTATCGCCCGTCTGGGGAAGCCCGTTTTGGGGCTTTTGCGCGTTGGTGGTGGAGCTGGCCTTCACCCAGCCTCCGTAAAGCGTCATATCTGCCGTTACGACATCCTTGTCAAAGTTCCACTCGCCAGACACGGACCCGTCGGAAGCCTTGACCTTAAACCAGCCAACGAACTTCCACCCTTTGTACGTGGGGTCGGCAGGACGGGTAAGCTTGGAGCCCGGCTCAACCTCTTGCGTAAAAGAGGAACCCGCACCGGTCTCGAAGGTGACCGTGACTTTGTCAACGGGCTCGGGAGCGACACCCGAATCAACCAGCTTAACCTTGAGCGTGAAGGGCGCGACCCCAGAGGAGGCCTGTGATGCATCCGCCTCTTTTTCAGCACTGAACTCAAAGGAGAATTCTGCCGAAGTGTCGGCTGCCGCGATGGCCTTATTCAGGGCCGCGAGGTTAGCGGTGTCCACCTTGATGGCGTAGCCACTCTTCTCGACATCCACGTTCATGCCCATCAAAGCTAGAAGGTCGGCTTCGGTGATTTCCTTACCAGATGCCACATCGTAGACATACACGCCGTCGACGACCTTGTCGGCGTTCGGAACCAGCTGCGCACTCACGGCAACTAAGTTGCCATCCTTATCAAGCTGCAGTCCGGAGCCGGAGACGATGAACCCGGCAGCGGGAGGCTCGCCCACAAATGTGCCGCCGGAGATGGCAATATCGCGGCCGACCGTAGTGCTTTCGCCTTCCTTGACGAAGTACAAGACGGTCGCGCCCTTTTCGCTCTCGAAGGTGCCGCCCTGGATATCCAGAGAGATGTCGCGATCGTTATAGCCGCTTTCCACGTAGATGGCTGCACCGGTCGAAATCAGATTGCCAGAGGGACTGCCGTCGTAGTAGTCCTCGGGGTTTTTCTTCTCGCCGGTAGCCTTAATATGGGTATCGCCCTCCGCGACAACCGAGCCACCCTTAATGGTGACGCCGCTCTTGGCCTCAATGGAGGTGTCCTCGATAGTCAGCGTGCCGGACTTCGGCGGCCAGTACACTGCGGTGGTCTCGCACGTGATATTGCAGTTCTTGAGCGTCACGTTCTGGTTGGAATTGAGTCCCTGAACGCCAATGGCCTGGTCAACCGTTTGAAGCGTAAGGTCTTCCAGCGTCACGGTGATGTTGTCATTGGTGGCGTAGGTATACAGGCCGTAGCTGTCCTTGTTGGTGTTGACGATTGTGCCGTTTTTTACCGCAAGAGTCACATTGGACGCAGACACCGATATGGTATCAGCGCTGTCGAGCGTGATGGTATGACCCGCCAAGTCGATGGTCGCCTTGGTACCGGCCTCGGTGATGTTGATGTACTTGTCTTTGCCAGCAGAGACCTGATCAGCGCCCAAATCGCTCAGAAGGGTGACCGTGCCGCCATTTTTGGCAGCCGCGATGCCCTCTTCAAGCGTGGCGAACTTCTGACCGTTCACCTCAACAGCGTAGACCTTGATGTCCTCGGTCGCACCAGGGTTGGCGTTTTCCGCAGCGGCAGGCGTTGTGTAGTAGACCTTCTTGCCGTCCTTCTCGACGAACGCACCCGCGCCTGCGACGGCGTCGGCCTCGCTCACTACAGAAACGGATCCCTCTTCGTTCACCAGCATGGCGCTGTCGTCGGCCAAAACAGCACCGGGAAGCTCGGTGTTGGACGTACCGCCCTTTACGAATCCAGTGCAGTCTTCGCTATAAATCGCCTGCGATGCATCGGGTGCGTTGGTCTCGAGTGCGCCACCCGTGACGGCAATCTTGACCTGCTCGATCGCTTCGGGATCGTTCTTTTGCGGATTGCTCTCATGCAAGGCGTAGGTTCCGGAAATCTTCGCGTTGCCTGAGATCGTAACGTTGATGGGTTGCTTCGTGGCGTGCTGAGCAATCGCGATACCCGCTCCGGACGACGTGCTGCCGCTACCGTTGGGGCTGGACTCCAGCGGGCCGATGCCTGAAATCTGGGCGTTTCCCGACACGGTAAGCTCGCCCGCACGAATTTCGATACCCGTACCTCCGGTAATGGTGCCGCCGGTAATGGTGGCCGTGCTATAGAAGGCAGGCAGGTAGAGCGCGGGGGCATCCTCTGCGGTGGACGTGATGGTACCGCCCGTCATGACGAAATCAACGCCACCGATACCTTCGGAGCCGTTGGTGCTAAATCCGAATATTCCCGCCTGGATTTCTCCGCCGGAGATCTCGACCTTCGCGCTGTGCTCGGTTCCGTTTCCAAGAGCGCAGATGCCGTAGTCCGCCTTGATGGTGCCGCCCTGTAGAAAGACGTACGCATCCGTATCGTCCTTGGTGGTGTAGATGCCGTACTCGGGAACCTCGAGCGTGCCGCCCTTCATGACCACCGAGCCTTTGGACCCGGTCACAATACCCAGCGAAAGCGTGCTGCCGACCTTGTTGACCTTGAGCAGACCGCCGCCTACGGTGTCATCG
>NZ_DAWDUX010000024.1:32879-34586 GCF_052346665.1 Collinsella sp. | reverse complement strand
GAATACAAGGCTTCTCCTCTCCGCCCGGTCTCCAAGATTTCTGCCGCACGCCCAAATCGCGAAGTTTTTGCTACTTGTGCTACCGTTTGCCCTCGCGCCCCCGGTCGCGTAATCGAACACACTGTGTGCCTTCCACGAGCCGGGGGCGCACATGCGTTCTGTCCGCTCGCTCGGTTAGAATCAATAGCGTTCGAAATGGGGTCGAAGGGCCTCGAGGATATTCTCAGCACATCAGTTAGGAGCCATAGCACATGGCATTCGTCCACTTGCACAACCATACCGTCTACTCCATGCTCGACGGCGCGACGCGCATCGGCGACATGGTCAAGCGCGCGGTCGATCTCGGCATGCCCGCCGTGGCAATCACCGATCACGGCTACATGTACGGCGTCCCCGAGCTCGGCCTCGCCTGCGACGCCATTAACCACGGCACACCCGAGTACAAGGTATGGAGCAAGGACAAGTCGTTCCTCGAGAAGGGCCGCCGCGACGAGCTCGAGTGCCCCGACTCCGAGAAAGACCCGCGCGGGTACGAACAGCATATGAAGGACCTCGCGATGTGGGACGCCCAGGGCAACATCGATGAGCTCAAGCCACCGCTGGTCATTAAACCCATCTTTGGCTGCGAGGTCTATTTCACCCCCGACGAGACGCTCGCGCGCGACCGCAAGCCCGAGCTCTACCACATGGTGCTCTTCGCACAGAACGAAACGGGCTACGTCAACCTCATGCAGACGGTCTCCGAGGCCGCCGTGCAGGGTTTTTACTATAAGCCGCGTGTGACGCTGGACAATCTGCGCCGCCACCGCGAGGGCCTCATCGCGAGCTCGGCGTGCATCGCGGGCATCATCCCCAAGTGCATCGACCGCGGTGAGATGGACAAGGCGATCGAGTGGGCGGAGACCTTCCGCGACACCTTCGAGCCGGGCAATTTCTACATCGAGATCCAGGAGCACGGCATTACCACCGACTCCGGCATCACCGACGAGGAGCTCTCCAAGACCCTTATCGAGATCGCCCGCCAGGTGGGCGTCAAGGTCATCGCCACCAACGACTTCCATTACCTCACGCGTGACGACGCTCCCGTGCAGGACGTGGTCATGTGCATCGGCACGAACTCCAAGATCGACGACCCCAACCGCATCCGCATGGAGGGCTCCGAGTTCTACATGAAGACCGAGGAGGAGATGCGCGCGCTGTTCCCCTATTGCCCCGAGGCGTGCGACAACACCCTCGAGATCGCGGAGAAGTGCAACGTCGAGCTCGACTGGGACAGCATCATCCTGCCGAACTACCCGCTGCTCGACCCCGGGGAGACGCACGAGAGCCAGTTCCGCCGCGAGTGCGAGGAGGGTCTGGCCAAGCGCTACGGCAACGATTGGGATGGCAAGGAGATCAACGGCGTCGACATTCGCGAGCGCTTTGAGTTTGAATACAAGGTCATCTGCGAGAAAGGCTTCGCCGCTTACTTTCTCATCGTGGCAGAATACGTGCGCTGGGCAAAGCAAAACGGCATCGGCGTGGGTCCGGGCCGCGGCTCGGCCGCCGGCGCGCTCGTCGCCTATGCCATGGACATCACCACCTTCGACCCGCTATCGAACGGCCTCATGTTCGAGAGGTTCCTCTCTCCCGAACGTACCGAGATGCCCGATATCGATATGGACTTCGACGATGAGCGAAGGCTCGAGGTAATCGAGCACGTTCGCC
>NZ_DAWDUX010000024.1:10619-32869 GCF_052346665.1 Collinsella sp. | reverse complement strand
CCGAGAAGGTCACCCACGTCATTACGTACTCGACCATCAAGGCAAAGCAGGCCATCAACGACGCTGCGCGCGTGCTCGACTACCCGGTCTATATGGGCCAACGCCTGTCCAAGATGGTGTCGAGCGATCCCGGCGTCAAGCTCAAGCAGGTGCTTGAGAAGCAACCTGGCAAAGAGGACCTGTACAGCCCGGATTTCGTCGAGGCGTATCAGAAGGACGAGGACGCCCGCCGCATCATCGACACGGCGCTGTCCATCGAGGGCCTCACGCGCGGCGAGGGCGTTCATGCATGCGCGGTGCTCATCTGCCGCGACGCGGTGAACGAGCACGTGCCCACCAAGCTCGATACCAAGGGCGGTGTGGAGATCACCCAGTACGAGGGCCATACGGTTGCGGACATGGGCCTGCTCAAGATGGACTTCCTGGGCCTGCGCACCCTCACGGTCATCTCCAAGGCCAAGGCCAACATCAAGAAGAACTTCGGCATCGACATCGACGTGGACGCCATTCCCTTCGACGACCCCAAGATCTTCGAGCTCATGTGCGCGGGCCGCACCGCCGGCGTGTTCCAGGTCGAGTCCGCGGGCATGACCGCGACCATCAAGAACATGAAGCCGACCGAGTACAAGCACGTGGTCGCTCTAATCGCCCTGTACCGCCCGGGCCCTCTGGGCGCGGGCATGGTCGCGAGCTACATCAACCGCATGAACGGCAAGGAGGCGGCGGTCTCCTACGACCCTCGCCTTGACGGCATCTTGGGCGAGACCTACGGCACGATGGTCTACCAGGAGCAGGTCATGCTCATCTCGGTCGAGATGTGCGGCTTCTCCAAGGGCGAGAGTGACTCCCGTATCCGTAAACCCGTGGCCAAAAAGAAGATCAAGATGCTCACCGACCAGGTGTTCAAGTGGTCCGATGGCGAGGAGGAGACCATCTACGACCACTGGATGAACGGCGCGGTGCGCAACGATTACAAACGAGAGACGGCCCAAAAGATCTGGGACGACGTCCTTGAGTTCGCGTCCTACGCGTTCAACAAGTCCCACTCCGCGGGCTATGCCATCCTCGTCATGCAAACCGCCTGGCTCAAGGCCCATTACCCCAACGAGTACATGGCGGCGGTGCTCACCTCCTACACCGGCAAGACCGACAAGATTGTGCATTACGTCTCGGCGTGTCGCCACGACGGCATCGCGGTCCTGCCTCCGGACATCAACGAATCCGGCACCGAGTTCACGGCGACCGCCGAGGGAGTGCGCTTTGGCCTCGCGGGCATCCGCGGCGTGGGCGAGGGTGTGACCGAGGCGATCATCGCCGAGCGCGAGAAGGGTGGACCTTTCAAGAACCTGCACGATTTCGTCGAGCGCGTGGATTCGAGCCAGGCGAATCGCCGCGTGATCGAGGCCCTCATCAAGGGCGGCGCCTTCGATTCGACGGGGTATCCGCGCCGTCAGCTCATGCACTTCGTCGACCGCGAGAACCCCGAGAACATCATTGACGCCGCGGTGAAGCGCCAAAAGGACCGCGCGGCGGGTCAGACGTCGCTGTTCGATGTCTTCGGTGACGTCGAGGGGTCGGGCTTCGAGGTCATCGTCCCAGAGCCCGACGGACAGGAGTGGGACCGCCACATGAAGCTCTCTTTCGAGAGGGAAGTCTTGGGCATCTACGTTTCCGACCATCCGCTGCGTCCGTACGAGTACGCGTTGGCGAAGGCGCGCGAGTTCACCCTTTCGCAGATCGACACGGGTTTTGAGACCATGGGCCCCACGGGCAACGCCGTGAACCAGGAGATTCCCGAGGGTAAACCGTACTGGTGGGCGGGCATGGTGTCGAGCGTGGGCAAGCGTGTGACCAAGAACGGCGACCCCATGGCGATTGTTCAGCTCGAGGACATGGAGGGTGAGGCGACGGTCGTCATCTTCCCCAAGACGTACAAGCAATGCGAAGGGTATCTCTACGGCGAGGTGGACCCTGAGACGGGAGCGCAGCTCTCCGACGCCTTCATTCGTGTGAAGGGTAAGCTCGAACGCTCCGACCGCGGCGATCAAATCATCGCGCAGGAGATCGAGCCGCTCGTGCTGAACGACGAGAGCAATCGTCCCAAGGTGTTCGAGATCATGATTCCGAGTGCCCGGTTCTCGCAGTCCAACATGGCGCGTTTGGCGACAGTGCTGAGCACCAATCCCGGTGGAGACCGCGTCGAGCTCTTCATCGAGCAGGGCGACGGGCAGACCATGCGGGCCGAGATTCCCACGAGAGTCAATGCGCGCTCGATTCCGCTTATTGCCGAGGTCAAGGGCATCGTGGGCAACAAGGGCCGCGTAACGGTGATCTAGTCCCGGACTCCGGCGGCCTGCGCTTTCGATGCGTTCGCACCTCTATTCTGAGTTGATTGTCCCGGGGGTGCGGGACGATATGCCCCGCACTCACGGGACGACGCGTTACGTTGGAGCATATTTGGGCATACTATCCTTTGATTGCATCTGCAACGAAGTCTGAAAGGATCTACTGATATGGCAACGTTTTTCAAGAATGATGAGACGGGCAAGTTCCTCGCCGCCATCGATGCCGACATGGTCGCGCCCGCGGGGTATGCCGAGGTCGTCGCGAACTCGGTGGACGCCGCCACTGAGAAGCACGTCCCTGTAATCGATGTGCAGCGTGAGGGCCATGTCCTTAACGTGACCGTGGGCGAGGTCGAGCATCCCATGGAGGCCGAGCACTACATCGAGTGGATTGCGCTCGAGGCCGCCGGTCGCTTGGAGGTTCACTACCTCAAGCCCGGCCAGGCTCCCACCACCTTCTTCGCCGGCGGGGCCAAGACCGGTATCGCTTACGCCTATTGCAACCTTCACGGCCTGTGGAAGGCCGAGTTCTAAGGACTCGCTCTCTTAGTCGTCAGTCTGATGCAGGGGCCTGGCCCTCATGGTGCATCGCCGTCCGTCGGATGGGGGCACTGTGGGGGCCAGGTCCTTTGTCGTGCGGCTGCGAACTTCCAAGAGGGTATACTCGGTTGCATGCAATGTCCCGACACGCAGTCGGGGAACTCACGAACAAGAAAGATGGATTTCGCAGATGAAACTCGCACTTGCGCAGATACACGCTCGTCTCGGCGACTTGGATGGCATCTGCGCGCGCGTTGAGCAACAGCTCGCCATCGCCCATGAGGCGGGCGCGGACCTGCTCTGCCTGCCTTCGCCGCTCTTTTGCGGCGTCACGCCTGGCACACTCGTCGAGAGCGCTGACTTCGAGCACGATCTGCTATGCGTCCTGCAACGCCTCGCCCGCGTCGCCGACGACTTGGGAATGGCGTGCCTGGCGCCCGCCGTTCTCGCACTCGAGTCGGGTCAGCTGTTCGAGATTTTCATGCTGAGGAAGGGCCGCGTCGTTCCCTTGCGCCTCACGATGGTACGGCATCAGGAGATTCTGCCCGTATCGCCATGGAGCCCCCCGATCTTCGAAGTTGCCGGCACGAGGATAGCTGCCACCTTCGATGCCGCGCGCGACCTCGATTCCATTCCAAACGGGTGCGATATGGTCATCTTCTTCCCGGTGAATGGCTTTGACATGACCGATCCATCAACCACGGCCGTCGCCTCGGTGTCGCAGGGCGGTTTTCGTTCCGAGGTCGAGCGGGCGGGTGTTTGGTTCGCCTGCATGGAGCCCTTGGGTGGCTATGATGACGCCGTGTACACAGGCGGTTCCTTCGTCATGGATGACGGTGGCCGTGTGGTCGCGCAGGCCCCCTGTTTTGAGGAGGCCCTCCTTGTCCAGGAGGTGCGGCGCGGGGTGATGGTGGATGCGGTGGCACTGCACGATTTACCCATGTACCGCCGGGAGATCTGGTTGTGGGAGGCCCTTCGCCTGCATGTGCGCGACGCCGTCGCCGCCCATGGGTTTGGACGCGTGATCGTGCCTCTTGCCGGCGATCTTCCGAGTAGCCTGCTCGCCGTTTTGGCGGTCGATGCGCTGGGGCCGCGCAACGTCCTCGGCTTGCTTGTTGGCCATGAAGACGCCCTGACCTCTGCACAGGAGGTGGCCGAAGCCGAGCGCTCTGCCCTTGCGCGCGAGGTCGCCACGGGACTCCACATGCGCCTTCTCGAACGGACCGCCCCGAGCGCGACGCTTCTTGTCGATCGTGACGTTCCGGCTCCTGACGACTTGGGCATGCGCCGCGGCATCGACGCCCTTTTGTTGGTGGATACGGCCCGTGAGCTCTCTGCCCTCGTGCTCGCTCCCTTCACCAAGACCGATTACGCCCTGCGCGCGAACACGCTCGCAACGCTTCAACCATGTTGCCTCGCGCCTTTTGGCGACGTATATCTCTCCGCGCTCGAGTGGATCGCCAAATCCCATGCGCGGGTCTCATCCGCACTTCCCGATCGGCTGATGGGGTCCGAGGCGGTCTTTCGTGCCCAAGCCGCAATCGTGCGCGACGCGATCGGCCAGCTCAACGTGGACGAGTCGCTTGAGCAGCGTGCCCGTCATCTGTTGGAGTCGATCGATCCGGCTCAAATCGACGCGACGCTCGAGGCGCACGTCGATCGCAACGCTGCCATCGATTCCCTACCCCTGTCAACGATTTCTCCCGAGGCGGCTGCTTTGCTGCTCATGCTCGTGCGCCGCAATGAGGCCGGTCGCCGGATGCTGCCTTCTGCGCCCATCGTCTCGGCACGTGGGTTCGCCGAACGACTTTGGCCTGTGCAACTCGCCTGGTCCGATATGGGTACGCGTGGTGAGGAGCGCCTGCGCGCCTCAGATCTTGCCGAAGCGGAGTACCGTCGCATGGAGCGCAAGGGTTCGGAGCGTAGCGAGCAAGCGCGTGGCGAGATTCTCGGAATGCTCGGCGAGATGTTGGGGCTCACGCCCGAGCAACAGGCAGAGCTCATGAGTGAGGAAAGTCAGGAACGCATGCGCGAAGAGCTGCGTGAAATGGAGGGCAATCTGCGCGAGTTATTCCGGCGTATGGCGGAATCCGGAGAGGGTTCCGAAGGGCCTGCCGCGCCGCCCGCCAGTGGGTTCAGCTTCTTCTCCTTGAACTGAGGCCGCGCGAGTTTTTAGCGTACTGCCGTGTCTGCTCATGTTATAGTAGAACAAACGTTCGAACAGCGGGAGGGGGCGCATGGTCATCTTGGGGATCGATCCGGGCTTGGCGAATACCGGCTGGGGCATCATCGAGGAGCGCCGAGGTGAGGTGCGGTGTCGTGCCTATGGCTGCATCGAGACCTCTTCCGGGTCGGATTTGGCAGCCCGCCTCCGTCGCATCGCCGATGAGCTGACGGCCGTTGTCGACCGTTATCACCCCCAGCAGGCGGCTGTTGAGGGAATATACTTCGGGGCCAACGTCCGTTCCGCCATCCCGACCGCCCATGCACGCGGTGCCGCCCTCGTGGCCTGCTCGCTTTGCGGGGTTGAGGTGGGGGAGTACACCCCTATGCAAATCAAACAGGCGGTGGTTGGCACTGGATCGGCAGATAAAGCACAGGTGACCTACATGGTTCGCACGCTATTGCACCTCGATCACGACCCCAAGCCCGATCACGCCGCCGATGCGCTCGCGTGCGCCGTGTGCCATGCGCACCTGCAGCGCACCCAAGTGCTGACCGGCGGTGTGTTCGCTCAACAGAAGGGAAACCCGTACGCATGATCTCCCAACTTCACGGCAGCGTGCTCGAGGCCACGCCGAGCATGGTTGTCATCGATGTCAACGGCGTGGGATTCGAACTCGGCATTTCCGGTACGACCGCCGCGGCTCTGCCTGGGGTGGGCGGGGACGTTCGTATGTACACGCGCATGGTCGTGCGCGAAGATTCCTGCACGCTCTTCGGTTTCGCCTCCAAGGACGAGCGGACGATGTTCGACAGGCTCGTCGCGGTGAGCGGCGTGGGTGCCAAGCTCGCGCTCGCCGTGCTCTCCAAATTCAGCGTTCCGCAGTTGTACACACTGGTCATGACCGAGGACGACAAGGGCATGGCGACGGTGCCCGGCGTGGGGAAAAAGACCGCGCAACGACTGATTCTCGAGCTCAAGGGCGTGTTCTCCAAAGACCGTAGCCTCGCCGGCTCAGAGGCGCCCGGATCCGTCTCGCTTCCACTCGAGCTCGTCTCCCCGGCGGCTACTTCGCCCGTGGACGACGCCACCTCTGCACTTCTATCCATGGGCTTTACGCCTTCGGAAGTCTCCTTGGCGTTAGGCGGGTATGATGGCAGGGATATACGCGTCGAGGATCTGCTGGCCGCGGCGCTCAAACGCCTTGGAATGGATGCATGATGTGGGAAGTGGATGAATCGACCGATCTATGGGCCGACACGCCGGCGGCGCGGGGCTCCCATGGGGAGGGCGAGCGCTTCGTGACGGGTGAGCTCACCTCCGATGATCTCGATGTCGAGCGCAGCCTGCGTCCGCAGCGTCTCGATGACTATTGCGGGCAGGAGCACATCAAACAGAGCCTGAAGATCCTCATCGAGGCGGCTCAAACACGCGGTGAGAGTCTTGACCACGTGATATTCTCTGGACCCCCCGGCTTGGGAAAGACCACGTTGGCGGCGGTCGTCGCGAATGAGATGGGCGCGCAAATCAAAACGACTTCCGGTCCCGCCATCGCCCGTACGGGCGATCTTGCGGCGATCCTCACCAACCTGCAGCCGGGTGACGTGCTGTTCATCGACGAGATCCATCGCCTTAACCGTCAGGTCGAGGAGATCTTGTATCCGGCGATGGAAGACTTCTCCCTCGATATCGTGATTGGCAAAGGTCCGGCAGCTCGGTCCATTCGTCTGGACATCCCGCATTTCACCCTCGTGGGCGCCACTACGCGTTCGGGCATGCTCACGGGTCCCCTTCGCGACCGTTTTGGCATTTCGTTCAGGCTCGATTACTACGGCATCGAGGATCTTGCCGATATCGTGTGTCGCTCCGCGTCCATCTTGTCCGTGGATATCGACCGTGAGTCCGCAAAGGAGATCGCCTCACGCTCCCGCGGCACGCCGCGCTTGGCGAATCGCCTGCTCAAGCGCGTGCGCGATTACGCTCAGGTGCGGGGAGGCGGGAGCATCGACCTCGCTATTGCGCAAGAGGCCATGGCGTTTTTCGAGATTGACGAGCTCGGTCTCGACTGGATGGACATCCGCATTCTCGAGATGCTCTGCAAAACGTTTCGCGGTCGTGCCGTGGGCTTGTCCACTTTGGCGAGTGCCACGGGAGAGGACGCCAACACGCTTGAGGACGTCTATGAGCCTTATCTGCTGCAATGCGGCCTGATTGTCCGCACTCCGCAGGGACGCATGGCAACGCCCGTTGCCTTTGAGCATCTGGGCCTGGAGACGATTGCCTTGTGACGCTTCTGAGCTTCATGCCCGTGCTATGCTGAACAAGTTATTCCTCGTGCAGAAGGGACCTTGCCATGTTGACCGACATCGAGATTGCCCATTCCGTTGAACCGTGGCCCATCCAGCAGGTCGCCGAGGCCGCTGGGGTGGATCCTAAGCACCTCATCCCGTACGGCTTCGACAAGGCAAAGGTCGACTATTCGCTGCTGAACGAGCCTTCCGACCACGAGGCCAAGCTCGTGCTCGTGACCGCCATCAACCCCACGCCCGCGGGCGAGGGCAAGACCACCACGACCATCGGCCTGGCCGATGCCCTGCGCCGTCGCGGCGTCAAGAGCGCCGTGGCCCTGCGAGAGCCCTCGCTCGGCCCCGTGTTCGGCGTGAAGGGCGGTGCCGCCGGCGGCGGTTACGCGCAGGTCGTTCCCATGGAGGACATCAACCTGCACTTCACGGGCGACTTCCACGCCATCGGCGCGGCCAACAACCTGCTCGCCGCCATGCTCGACAACCACATCCAGCAGGGCAACGCCCTCGGCATCGACGTCAAGCGCATCACCTGGAAACGCGCGGTCGACATGAACGACCGCCAGCTCCGCCACGTGATCGACGGTCTGGGCGGCAAGGCCCAGGGCGTCCCGCGTGAGGATGGTTTCGATATCACCGTCGCGTCCGAGGTCATGGCGATTCTGTGCCTGTCCACCTCCATCTCCGACCTCAAGCAGCGCCTGGGCGAGATTGTGGTGGGCTACACCTATACCGGCGAGCCCGTGCGAGCCAGCCAGCTCAAGGCTCAGGGTGCCATGGCGGCCCTGCTCAAGGACGCGCTCAAACCCAACCTCGTGCAGACGCTCGAGCACACGCCCGCGTTCGTCCATGGTGGTCCGTTTGCCAACATCGCGCACGGTTGCAACTCCGTGATGGCCACCCGCATGGCCATGCGCTTCGGCGATATCGCCATTACCGAGGCGGGCTTTGGCGCCGATCTTGGCGCCGAGAAGTTCCTCGACATCAAGTGTCGCATGACGGGCATTCGTCCGAGTGCCGTTGTGGTGGTTGCCACTGCGCGTGCCCTCAAGTACAACGGCGGCGTTGCCAAGGCCGACCTCAACACCGAGAATCTCGATGCCCTGAGCGCCGGTATGCCCAACCTGCTGCGTCACGTCGACAACATCCAGAACGTCTATGGGCTGCCCTGCGTGGTCGCCATCAACCGCTTCCCGTCCGACACCGAGGCGGAGCTCGCGCTCATCGCGGAGGAGTGCGAGAAGCTCGGTGTGAACGTTCGCCTGTCCGAGGTGTGGGCCAAGGGCGGCGAGGGTGCCCTCGATCTCGCCGACGAGGTGCTGCGCCTGGTCGAGGAGCCGAGCGAGTTCCGCTTCGCCTACGAGGATGGCGCCGATGTCGCCGGTGCCCTCGAGGCGATCGCCACCAAGGTCTACCATGCCGACGGCGTTGACTTCACGCCCGCTGCCAAGCGCCAGCTCGCGGAACTGCGCGACAACGGCTTCGGCAACCTGCCGGTGTGCGTGGCCAAGACCCAGTATTCCTTCACCGATCAGGCGGCGATCCTCGGCGCGCCTGAGGGCTTCCGCATTACGGTGCGCGAGCTCAAGGTGAGCGCCGGTGCGCATTTCGTCGTGGCGCTTACGGGCAATGTCCTCACCATGCCCGGCCTGCCCAAGGTCCCTGCAGCCGAGAATATCGATGTTGACGACAACGGCGTGATTTCCGGCCTGTTCTAGTGGATGTATGAGGTGACGCGTGCCAAAGGGGGACGTATCCCTTTGGCACGCATGCCATTGGGGGACGTACCCTTTTGGCGCGCGCCCCTTGGCATGCGCGCGGTCCGATTATTCGATCTAAGAGAAAGCGACTTCATTGGCGACGATTATCGATGGTAAGAAACTTGCTGCCGACGTGCGCAACCGCGCGGCAGCCGAGGTTGAGGGCCTGACCAAGCAGGGGATTGCCTGCGGTCTTGCCGTGGTGCTCGTGGGAGACGACCAAGGCTCCGCCACGTACGTACGTGCCAAGCTTCGCGACTGCGAGCAGTGCGGCATCCCGTCGCGGGACTTCAAGCTTCCCGAGCAAACGACGCAAGAGGAGCTCATGGATCTCGTCGTGCGCCTCAACGCCGATCCGGATATCGCCGGCATCCTCGTGCAGATGCCGCTGCCGAGTCACTTGGACGCGGAGGCGGTCGTCGCCGCAATCGATCCAAAAAAGGACGTCGACGGCTTTCATCCGGAGAACCTCGGCAGGCTCGTGCGCGGTCTTACCGGCTTGCGTCCTTGTACGCCCGCGGGCATCATGGAGATGCTCGAGGCATATGGCATAGACCCGTCGGGCAAGAACGCCGTGATCGTGGGCCGCTCGTCTATCGTTGGCAAGCCCATGTCGCTCATGCTGCTCGCTAAGAACGCCACCATCTCCGTGGCCCACTCGCACACCGACCCCCGCGAGCTCGCACGGATTTGCCAGAGCGCCGACATCTTGGTCGCCGCGTGCGGCATTCCCAAGATGATCAAGGGGCCGTGGATCAAACCCGGCGCCGCCGTCATTGACGTGGGTATGGACCGCGATGATGCCGGCAGGCTCTGCGGTGACGTCGATTTCGACTCCGCCGAGCTCGTGGCAGGTGCCATCACCCCCGTTCCGGGGGGCGTGGGCCCTATGACGCGCGCCATGCTCATGAGCAATGTGGTGCTCGCCGCAAAACTACAACATGGTTTGGAGGACTAATGGCTTGTACAACTATTCTGGTCGGCAAAAACGCGAGCTACGACGGTTCGACCATCATCGCACGTAACGAGGACTCGCCGAACGGACAGTTCGAGCCCAAGAAGATGAAGGTCGTGCATCCCGAGGAGCAGCCCAAGACGTATACGAGTGTGCTTTCCCACCTCAGCTTCGAACTCCCGGATAATCCGATGCGCTACTCGAGCGTCCCGGATGCGCTTCCGGGACATGGCATCTGGGCAGCTGCGGGCTTCAACACCGCCAACGTGGGCATGAGCGCCACCGAGACGATCACGAGTAACGAGCGCGTGCTCGGTGCCGATCCACTTGTCGAGTACATCCCCGCTCAGGGCACCGAGGGCGAGGAAGGCTACGTTCCCGCCGTTCCCGGTGGCCTGGGTGAAGAGGATTTCGTCACCGTGGTCCTGCCGTACGTTCGCACCGCCCGTGAGGGCGTGCAGCGTCTGGGTTCCCTGCTCGAGCAGTATGGCACCTACGAGATGAACGGTATCGCGTTTTCTGACGAGGATGAGATCTGGTGGCTCGAGACCATTGGTGGTCACCACTGGATCGCCAAGCGTGTGCCCGATGACGCCTACGTCACCATGCCCAACCAGCTCGGTATCGACTATTTCGATCTTCTCGATGCTGAGGGCGAGCAAGTCGAGCACATGGCCAGCCCCGACCTTCGCCAGTGGATGTCCGAGAACCACCTGAACCTCACGAACGCGAATCGCCTTGAGCCCGAGGACATTTTCGACGAGGAGTATTTCGATGAGGATCTCGAAGACTTGGATGAGGACGAGGCGGACGCCTATGAGGAGTACGTCGCCGACCTCATGGACCTCATCGCCGACGTGCGCGAAGGTATGATCTCCGGCGAGATCTTCAATCCACGCGAGGCTTTTGGCTCCCATTCAGATTCCGACCATGTCTACAACACGCCGCGCGCCTGGTACATGCAACGCTGCCTCAATCCTCGCGACGGCTGGGATGGTCCGGATGCGCCGTTCAGCCCGGAGTCGGATGATATTCCGTGGAGCCGCGTGCCCGAGCGCAAAGTCACTATAGAGGACGTCAAGTACGTTCTTTCCGCCCACTTCCAGGGCACGCCGTACGACTGCTACGGTTCCAAGGGAACTCCTGCGAGCCGCAACGCCTATCGTCCAATCGGCATCAATCGCAATAGCCAGCTTGCTGTCTTGCAGATTCGTCCGTACGTGGCGGAGCCTCTGCGCTGCATCCAATGGATGGCCTTCGGTTCGAACGTGTTTAATGCCCTGGTCGCGCTGTACGCAAATGTGGATGAGTTCCCCGCGTATCTCTCCAACACCACGGAGCGTGTGACCACGGAGAATTTCTACTGGGCAAATCGCGTTATCGCCGCCTTGGCCGACGCACGCTTCCACGAGACGTCCGCCAAGGTCGAGTCGTACCAAGAGAAGGTCGGCGCACTTGGTCACAGGATGCTTCGCGAGACAGACCGAGCCGTGTCTGACCTCGCAAACGCCGATATCCCCGCCTCCCTTGCCCGTGCGAATGAGGACCTTTGTGAGACTCTCAAGGGCGAGACTGAGAAGCTCCTCGCGACCGTGCTCTATACCACGAGCTGTGCGATGAAGAACGGTTTCGCGATGTCCGACAACGAGCGTTAGCTTTTCGCACGCCAAAGGGTTTGTCCCCTTTGGCGTGTTTTGGGTACAAGGGATTCATCTGGATGCGTCCATGCGCACAAAAGAGGAGCAAGGAGGCTCTCATGGCTATCAAGTTCGAGGAGCTCATTAATGGAATGGTCAATGTCGGTTTTGGCGCCGCCGCCGTCACGGCCGAGAAGGGCAAGGAGATCTTCGAGGATCTGAACGCCCGTGGTGAAGAGGTGCTGCGCGACCTTAACTCGCGCGGTGAGCACGTTCGCCATGATAGAGAGACTCCCGATTTCGCGCGCTCCATGTCCGATATTTTCGAGCAGGCCGGCGGCACCTTCTCCGATGTCACCGAGCGTCTGAGCGAGCGGGGTGCAACGGCAGCGGAGCGCGTGCTTGACGAGCTGATTCTCGCTCGCGTGCGTCTGTTGACCAAGACCGAGCGCGTCGAGTTCATGGCGCATGTGCGTGACCTCATCGACTCGGTCGACGACGATACGGTGACCGTCGAGGTCGAGGACGCTGTCGTCGTCGACGCCGACGAAGCCGATCTAGGCGCGGACGAGGCTCGAGACGCGTAATAGGCGAGAAACCGATATGGCGAGCGAAGTGGAACAAGAACGGGATGCCCGCGGGCCCGCTGCGACCAAGGCGGCGGGTATGCCGCTGAGTCCCGACGACACGGTCAACCTGGAGGGCGTTGAGGAGGCACTGAGGACTTCTTGGCGCGCCCCCCGTGCGGTCGACCTGTTCCCCGAGGAGCCTGAGGCCATGGCCCCCTCGGAGGAATTCAAGCTTTCCTCCGAGGGGCGTCGCAAGCGCATTGGCGAGATTCTCGGCATAGTGCGGAAATACGAGGCATGGCACAATATCACGCCGCGCCGTTTGCGCTGCATGCTCGAGGACCTTGGCCCCATGTTCGTCAAGATGGGGCAGATTCTGGCGAATCGCTCGGAGATCCTACCGCAGGAATACTGCGACGAGCTTCGCCGCTTGCGCTCGAATGTCGAGCCGGTGCCGTTTGCCGTGGTGCATGATTGCCTCGTCGCCGAGTACGGTCGCCCCCTTAACGAGATCTTCTCCCATATCGACCGCAGGCCCCTGGGCAGTGCCTCGCTCGCACAGGTGCATCGTGCCACGCTCGTGACTGGCGAAGACGTTGCCATCAAGGTGCAGCGTCCCGGTGCCCAACAGGTGATGGCCCAAGATATCGACATCATGCGTTCGATTGTGCGCCATGCGTCGCGCTTTGTGAAAACCGACCAGTTCGTCGACCTCAAGGGCGTGGTCGAGGAGTTGTGGCAGTCGTTTCGCGAGGAGACGAATTTCCTCATGGAGGCCCGCAACCTCGATGACTTCCATCGCTTTCACGAGGGTTCGTCGTCCATATCCTGCCCGCGTTCCTACCTTTCGTACTGCACCGAGCACATCGTGGTCATGGATTATGTGGACGGCATCTCCATCGCCGATCCCGATCTCCTTGTCCGGGCGGGCTATAGCCTCGAAAAGGTCGGGGCGTCCATTGTGGACGATTACGCCACGCAGGTGCTCGAGGACGGTTTTTTCCATGCGGACCCCCATGCGGGGAACATCATCGTGAAAGACGGGGTCGTCTACTTCATCGACCTCGGCATGGTCGGTCGCATGTCGAGCCATGACCGCGGAATCGTCAAGGATATGATCTACGCCGTTGCGTCGGGTGACGTCCCTAAGCTCAAGGATTCGCTCATGCGTTTCGCGGTGACGCGCGGGGACTCATCGGAGCTCGATCACTCGACCTTCTTGACGGACCTCGATTTCATCGTCGCCGATTTCGCCAGTCTGGATTTGAAGGACCTGGACATCGGCGAGTTCCTCACGTCGCTCATCAGCTTGGCGCGCAAGAACGACGTGGAATTGCCCAGCGTGGTGACGATGTTCGCACGTGGCATGGTGACGCTTGAGGGGTTGCTCACCGAGTACATGCCCGATGTGAACATGATCGAGATCATCACCGACCACATTCGACATGAAAAGAGCTCGTACCGTCGTGCGCAGGAGGCTGCCGAGGAGCTCGCGGGAGCCTCCTATCGGGCACTCAAGGGTCATCTCGAAATGGCGGAGCAGCTCGGCTTGGCGTCGCGTATGCTCACCCGCGGCCAGCTCAAGATGAACATGCAGGTCCTTGGCAGTGAGCAGGTGCTGCGCCGTGTGGGCGGCATCGTCGACCGCATGTCGATGGCAATTGTGATCGCCGGACTGTTCATTGGCTCGTCGGTGGTTTATTACGCCAAGATCGAGCCGGTCATTTTCGGCATTCCCGTCATCGGCTTTTTTGGGTATACGAGCGCGTTGGTTTTGGCCCTCGGTTTGGGCCGCGAGATTTGGCGCAACGGCCACGCCAAGAAGTGATGCGCGGGACTGCCGCCCGGGGTGGCGGGCATACAGTTCCCTGCTCGGACAGTCCTGCTCGCGCGAAGGCCCCACTGGGGCCTTCGGCTCGTGCGGAACTCGCATGGGACTGTATGCCCGCCACCCCGGGCGGCAGCAACCGACTTGACGGAAGGGGCGTTTGGGCTGCTAAACGCCTTTTGTATCCCCTAAGGTTGCGTTGTTGGGGCCTACCTCGTCTCCTGCCCATGTGGACGGGCGCAGAGGACTTCGGCATCGACGGTGATGTTCGTCAGCTTGTCGAGCTCGAGTTCATCGGGGTCCATGCCGAAGGTTACGGGGCTCATGCGAACGAGGTCACGCGCGAGTTCGGGTGAAACGTAGCTCGTTTGCGTTACGCGTGCGCGGGTTGTCAGTTCCATATGGCGGGACAGGTGCTCGGCGACACCATGGTCCTGCATTGCGGAGTGAGCAAGTCTATCGCAGGCGAGATCGCGCAGCTCGTGCATATGGTCTGGTCCGGGTATGACTTTTACGAGCATTCCGTCGTGTTTGAGAATGCGCTGGAATTCGGTGTAATTTGCCGGCGTGAACACATTCAGGACAACATCGACGGAATGATTTCGGATCGGCATGTTCGCCAGGTCTGCCACAAGCCAGCGCTCGGCACCACCGCCACGAGCGGCGCAGCGGATGGCGTCCTTGACGATATCAATGCCGATGCATGTGCCGCAGAATCTCGATGAGATGGCTTTAAGATACGAGCCCTCCCCGCACCCCGCATCGATGATAATCGGGTCGTCAGGCAGGTCGAGATTCTCAAGCGTCTGAATAAGCGCTTCGTTCAGGATGCGATAGACCTCGGCCTCCATGACGCGTTGACGACTGGTGAAGAACGCCTCGTCGTACCCCTTGAGGGGTCCTTGCTGGGGGATAAGGTTGAGAAATCCCTTGGATGAGATCGCAAAGTCGTGGCCACGCGCACAGCGCAGCGAACACGTTATTGCGTGCAGGCGCTCATGGCAGAGGGGGCATTGCAGGAGCGATGCGATATCGAGGTGCTTTTGGATGCCGGGGCGTGCCATGGGCTATAGCAATTTCTCGAACGCGATGCGCAGCGGGTCGGCTTCGCCCTCATAGGGGAGTGTGATGACGCCGCAGCGCGTATATCCGCATTTGGTTGCAAGCCCCTGCAACGGGAGGTTCCTCTCGTGCGTGTCGATGCGCAGGCTTTTCATGCCGTGCTCGCGCGCGATGCATTCACCCTCGGCAAACATGGAGGTCATGACGCCGCAGTGCGCTGCCTGCGCGCGTACCGCACAGCGGTGGATGACGCCGTAGGTGGGGGAGTTGGAGGAGGATTCGGTCAGCCATGCGCCATCGATGGCGTCGTAGGTCTTCTCGCCGTCAAACGAGAGTGCCATGACGCCCAACACTGTGCCGCCCTCATCGACAGCGACATATGAGGCACCGTGAGCCATATCGTCTTCGATATCGATGCGATCCGGATACTCGCCCTGCCATTGTGGGATATCGAGCGCGGCCAGGGCAGCCTTGCCGTCCTCGAGGGCGCGCTCGGCCGCCTCGACGTCTTGCGGGAGCGTTTGGCGTATGGTGAATGCCATGGGGGTCCTTTCGAGTGTGGACACGGGCGCGGCGCGCACCTCGACGGTTTAATACTGGCTCGGGTGCTTCTCGAAGAAGTCGAAGCGCGGCGGCAACACCTTGATGGCGTGCGTACCCGCCTGTTCGCCCAGCTCGGCTACGAGCTCGTCGCAGGTCTCGAAGATGTGCTCCCAGCTAAAGAAGACCTCTGGTGCGATGGCAAAGTGCTCGCAGATCTTCTCGCAGCCCGAGGGCACGATGCCGTGCATGAGGACGGTGGCGGCGCGCAGCTCGTGGAAGGCGTCAACGAGTGCTTGCGTCATGAGTTTATCGTCCTCGGCGTTCTTCGCCGCCTTGCTCGCGTCGCTCCAGCGCTTGTTCGCGGCGCGGAGGAACTCGTCGCACACGCCGAGGGCGTGGTGCAGCTCGAAGGTGTGCATGGCCTGCTCGAAGGCGATAATTGCTTGCTCGGTTTCGGCGATGACCTCGTCACTGGGGGTGCCGGCGGGAATGCAGCCGGTGCGATACGAAGCCTCATCGCCCTCTTTCACCGCGACACCGTAGAAGCACGAGCGGGCCAGACGGTTGAAGACGCCCGTGAGCATCGCGCCTTCCTTGAGGACGGGGTCGATCACGCGCTTATCGTTGCAGGCGAGGATCTCGGTGCCGTCTTTATCCTTGCCGCTCACGCGCGTGTCGAAGGCCTTGGGGCTAAAGCTGACGGGCTTTTCTCCTAGGCCAAGTGACAGCCAGTGGGCGCGGAGCTGCTCGGGCGTGTAGTGCTCGAGCATCTCGTGGGCCAGCGGGGGCGGGGTCTGGGAGCTCGAGCTCGCCTTCTTGCCCATGTAGAGGATGTGGTAGTTGGCCGCGACGCAGGACTGCTGCATGTTCCAGTCGAGCGCCTCCCACATACCGGATTGCGCGATGCAGTAGAAGTAGATGTTGTCCTGGCCGATGAACTGGTACGCGCGCGCGTCCTCGCTCGCCCACCAATCGCGCCAGTCGAGGCTGGCGTGCGTGTACTCGGGCTCCGCCATGATCATCGCGGGGGCATCGCCCACGAGCTCGGCATCGGAGACGGCGCATTCGGCGAGGTTGGAGGGGTCGACGCCCCCGGCCTCGAGTTTGGCGGCGTCGCGCGCGAGCACCGCGCGGGTGAAGCTGATGGGCGCCCACAGGCTCTCCGGCCAGACCCAGCAGGTGAGGTCGGTGCAGCCGCAATCGTTGGGGACGGGCACGCCCCACTCGACGTTGCCCGTAATGCGGAAGGGGACGAGCGCTTTGCCGGAGCGGAAGCGCACGCCACCGGCGTTGAGCATCTCATGGGCCTCATCTCGCTCGCGCCAGCTGGGGAACGCGACGGTGAAGGAGCTCTTGTTGCCCTCGGGCTCGATGACGGTGTGGGCGGGCAGTTCCCCTTCGATGGCGTCGAATGCCTCGCGGAACTTGTTCTGGATGTAGAGCTGAGCCGGATTGAGCCACTCCTCCATGGTCTTGGAGACCACCGAGCGCACGGTGGGGTCGTGCTCGAGCTGCTCGGTGTACCCCTTCAGGTACTCGAGGTACGCGGGAAGGTCGAAGTAGAGGTTGTCGACGGGGACAAGTTCGGGCGCCTCGCCGGTGAGGGCGCTCTTGGGGGCGATGAGCTCCTCGGGCTCGAACTGGTGGCCGAGGTCGCACTCGTCCGCATAGGCCTTTTCAGACTTGCAGCCCTGGATGGGGCAGCGGCCGAGCACTTGGCGGCCGTTGAGGAACTGGCCCGCCTTCCTGTCGTAGAACTGCTTGGTCGAGCGCTTCTCCAGCGCGCCCTTCTCATGTAGGCGACGGATGATCTCGCTGGTCACGCGCTCGTGGATGTGCACGGCGGGCTCCAGCGCGCTGCCGGCGTACAGGTCGCAGGACACGCCGAAGCTGGCAAGGTCGGCTTCCTGGCTGTCATGGTTCTCGCGCACGTAGTCTGAGATGTGCTTCTCGTAGTCGTCGGCCTCTCGGCGTTTGCGGAAGCCCTCCATGATGGGGGAACCGTAGCAGTCGGTGCCCGAGACGAAGATCACGTTCTCGCGACCCAGGCGGTCGCGCAGGAACCGGGCGTAGAAGTCGGCGGGCACGAACACGCCGCCCACGTGGCCGAAGTGCAGACCCTTGTTGCCGTAGGGCATGCCGGCGGTGACGACGGCGCGCTTGGGCCAGGCGGGACGATCGGCGCGGGTGGGCTGTGTAGTCATGGCTATCCTTCTTTCGGCTGTGTTCTCAGTCGTTGGCGTGCGTTTGCGTTCGGGTGAGGCGAGGACGTGGACGTGGAGTCGAGTAGTCGCCACCCGGAGTAACCTCACATTATCGCACAGGTGTCCGCACGAGGCGTTACACTTAGGAACATGAGAAGAATTGGAGACATACACGTATTTGAGGACGATGCGTTTCTTCGCTTCATGCGCAGGGCGTCGGGCTTTACGGTGCTGGCGGGCATCGCCGCGGCTGTGGTCTGGGGCCTCGGCATGAGCACCCTGCACCGCGTCCTGGGTGCTCCCGTGGTGCCTTTCGAGCTTGGTGCCATGTTCGGTTCTTGGGGCAATGGCATCCTGGGGGTGGAAGGCGGGCAGAAGTTCCAGTTGTGGTGGTGGATCCTGCTCGTATTGGTTCCCCTTGCCTCCCTTGGTCTGCACGAGCTTGTGCACGCGTTCTTTTTCAGTCAATTTGCTCCACCAGGTTCTCGGGTGACCTTTGGGTCCAACTGGGAGATGGGCATGATTTACGCGAGTGCCGAAGGGATTATGTATACGCGAGACCAATACCTGGTGATCGCGCTTGCCCCGAGCATCGTCGTTTCTCTGCTGCTTATGGTCTTGGGCATGGGGCTCAGATGGCCCTTGTGGACCGTCATTGTGGTGACGGTACATTTGACAGGCTGCTCAGGCGACTGGGGCTATGTGCGTGCAATCAGGAACGATCCCGCCATCGCGTATTGCGAGGACACCTCGTACGGCGTCGCGTTCTATGGGATCGATCACGTTATTTCGCGCCCTACCTTCTGCACGCCCGCGGAGAGCAGCGTCGGAGCAGGCGGAGTGGCCAGGGCAGACGAGGTTGCCGGAGCTGCCGGGGCTGCCGGAGCGGATGGAGTAGATGCTGGCCGTTGTCCCGCTTCGCTTTCGGAAGATGACAGGGGCTTTACCGTTGTCGAGGGAGGACGCCGTTCATGACCGCCCTGCTATTGCATGCCTGCTGCGCCCCGTGCTCACTCGAGCCGGTTCGTTTGCTTGTGGAAGAGGGCTTCGAGCCCACCATTTGCTGGACGAACCCGAACATCCAGCCGCTGACCGAGCATGAGAAACGGCTTGAGGAGCTGCGCCGCTGGGCTGCGGAGAACGGCATCCCGCTCATCGAGGCCGGTGACGACCGCGCCCGTTGGGACGCCTCCGTCGCGCGCCTGGGCGCCGATCGCGAGCGGCGCTGTCGCGCGTGCTACGCCCTGCGCCTCGCGGAAGCGTGTCGCGTGGCACAGCGTGAAGGGTTCACACATATTGGCACCACGCTCGCGGTGTCGCCGTACCAGCTGTTCGACACATGCAACGACGTGCTGGAAAAGCTTGCCGCGGCACACGGCCTCACGCCGGTGATCCGCGATTTCCGCCCCTGGTACCCCCAGGCCACGCGGCGCTCCCGCGAATTGGGTATGTATCGGCAGAACTACTGCGGTTGCCGCTTCTCGGCCGCCGAGGCCGCCCTCGACCGCGCCCGCCTGCGCGATGAACGAAAAGCGCAGAAGGCGAGGCGCGTCGCATCCCAGGGATAAGGCCCACTGAGCTGCGCTATCATGGACGGCTGTTCGACAACCCGACTGCTCGGCCTTGGCCACGCGGCTCTCATGCGAAAGGCGACTCCATGCGCACCGATGATTTCGATTACAACCTTCCCGACGAGCTGATCGCCCAGGCACCCGCCGAGCCGCGCGACTCCTGCCGTCTGCTGGTGCTCAACCGCGAGCTCGAGGGCGGCGCGCCCCGCGCGGGCGATGCCGTGGCGCTCGAGCACGGCGGCTCCGTGGAACATCGCCACTTCTACGACATCCTCGATTACCTGGAACCCGGGGACCTACTGGTGGCCAATCAGACGCGCGTCATGCCGGCGCGCCTGATCGGCAAGAAGCCCACGGGCGGTGTGGCCGAGACGCTGCTGCTTCGTCGCCGCGAGGACATCGACCCGCTCGGTCATGTGTGGGAGTGCCTGGTGAACCCCGGCAAGCGCCTCAAGCCCGGCAACGTGGTCGAGTATCGCGAGGGCGGCCTCCTCGCGCCGGAGGGCGCGCCCGTCGTGCTCACCGCCGAGATCATCGATTTCGTGGACGATTCCAAGGGCGGACGCCTGGTGCGCTTCGAGCCCGCAGGCGAGAACGGGGACGGCTCGCCGCGCACGCTCGACGAGGCCATCCACGCGGCGGGACATGTCCCGCTGCCGCCTTATATCACGAGCTACGAGGGAGACCCCGAGAAGTACCAGACCGTGTATGCCATGAGCGAGGAGCACTCCGCCGCCGCGCCCACCGCGGGCCTGCACTTCACGCCCGAGCTCATTCAGCGCATCAAGGACAAGGGCTGCGGCTGGGCTGCGGTCGAGCTCGAGGTGGGCATCGACACCTTCCGCCTGGTCGAGGAGGACGACCCCACCGAGCACGTCATGCATACCGAGCGCTACCACGTGCCCGCCGAGGTCGTCGAGGCCGTGCACGCCGCCAAGGCCGCCGGTCACCGCGTGATCGCCGTGGGTACCACCGCCGTGCGCTCGCTCGAGAGCGCATGGGACGCCGAGGCGCCCGCGAGCCGCCCCGCGTGCACGGCGCGCGGCTTCGAGGGCTGCGCGGACGGCGCCGATGTGTGCGGCAAGGGCGACATCACGGTGCGTGAGGACGCCACCACCAATCTCTACCTCATGCCGGGGTCGACGTTCCATGTGGTCGATGCGCTCATCACGAATTTCCACGTGCCGCGCTCCACGCTCATGATGCTCGTCTCGGCCCTTGCCACGCGCGATCAGGTCATAGACGCCTACGAGGAGGCCGTGCGGGAGGAGTACCGCTTCTTCAGCTTTGGCGATGCGATGCTCATCGAGTAATCTGTTTGAGGCACAGTTCTGTATGCCGTCTACGGATGAAAAGCTACCGTTTGCGGTTGAGTGGCCTCATTCATGAAAGACCAATGGTCGTCGGGGCATAAGCAGGTTGTACTAAAAGAGTCGCAACGTTACCGCGACCGAGACGGGAGGTGTGTCCGATGGGTTTTGAAGATATAGCAGCTTTCGGGCCCGCCGCTTGCGATACCGAGATCGGTTAGATGTGAAAAGCGAGCGTTCGCGCCGTTCTTTAGTTCCACCGGTTGGTTGGTAAGACGATCGAAGAGGGAACGCACCGGCAGGCTCGATGAATTGGATAGCCCCATCCCAGCGGTAAGAGATAGCGGGTGAGTCCACCGTAGGATTTGTAGAGGCGGCGGCATCGCGAGGAGCGGTGCCGCCGCCTTTTGTCATATGCGGATGCAACCGGGACGGGCTCTGCTCCGTGTTGGGAGCTCTTGTCCAAGGCGGTCATTTGGCATCGGCCTCCCACGGACCCGTGGCGCGGCGGTCGCCTGATTGCCAGTTTGTTGCGGCTTCGCCGCCTGCCGTTGCGGAGGTATCCATCCGGGGGCTTTTGGGTACGGTAGGTCATGTGCATAAACAGTGCCATTGAAGTGTCATTTAAAGATTGGAGCCCCCATGACCGAGTTCCGCATGACGCACCTCGCAGATTCCGACCCGGCCATCGCCCAGGCGATAACCGACGAGCTCTCCCGCCAGCGGGGGACCATCGAGCTCATCGCATCGGAGAACTTCACGAGCCCCGCAGTGCTCGAGGCGGTGGGCAGCGTGCTCACCAACAAATATGCCGAGGGCTATCCCGCGCATCGCTACTACGGTGGGTGCGAGCAGGTCGACGTGGTCGAGGACCTCGCCCGCGAACGCGCCTGCGCCCTGTTCGGCTGCAGGTTCGCCAACGTGCAGCCCCACTGCGGCGCCAACGCGAACCTCGCCGCGTACGCCGCCCTCGTCGAACCGGGCGACACGATCCTGGGCATGAGCCTCGACCAGGGCGGGCATCTTACGCACGGCAGCCCGGTCAACTTCTCGGGCAAGTTGTACAACTTCGTGCCGTACGGCTTGGACCTCAAGACGGAGACCATCGATTACGAGAATCTTGAGCGCTTGGCTGAGCGCGAGCGCCCTGCGCTCATCGTCGCGGGCGCCTCGGCGTATCCGCGCGTGATCGATTTCGAGCGCATGGCCGCGATCGCCCATGGCGTGGGCGCGCGCCTCATGGTGGACATGGCCCACATCGCCGGCCTGGTGGCGACCGGCGCCCACCCTTCGCCGTTCCCGCATGCGGACGTCGTGACCTCCACGAGCCACAAGACCCTTCGCGGTCCGCGCGGCGGATTCATCCTCACCAATGACGAGGAGCTCGCCCGCGCCATCGACAAGGCGGTGTTCCCCGGCACGCAGGGAGGCCCGCTCATGCACGTCATCGCGGGAAAGG
>NZ_DAWDUX010000024.1:1462-10609 GCF_052346665.1 Collinsella sp. | reverse complement strand
TGGCGTTTGGCGAGGCGCTGCGCCCCGAGTTCTCGACCTACATCGATCATGTGGTGGAGAACGCCTCCGCGCTGGGAGAGGGCATGGTCGAGGGCGGCCTGCGCCTCGTGTCCGGAGGCACCGACAACCATCTGTGCCTGGTGGACCTCACGCCTGCAGGCATCTCGGGCAAGGAGGCCGAGACGCTGCTCGATGCGGTCGGCCTCACGGTGAACAAGAACTCGATCCCGGGGGAGACGCGCTCGCCGTTCGTGACGAGCGGAATTCGCGTGGGCTCCGCCGCCGCAACCACCCGCGGCTTCACGGCCGAGGAGTTTCGCGAGATCGGCGGCCTGGTCGCGCGCGTGGTGTTCTCCCCGCAGGATGCGCGCGAGCGCATGTGCGTGCGTAAGCGCGTTGAGACCCTGCTGGAGGTGCACCCGCTGTATCCGGGAATGGCGTAGCGCGAGTATGACGATTCTCGTCTGTCAAGGAAAAATCTGTTGACGTTGTCATTTTGCCGGCTGTATGGTTGATTGCATGTTCAATCACTGCCGACATATCTTCTGGCTCGTCGTTCGCCGCGACCTCCACGCGTTCAGTGGGGAGCGGACGTTGGCGGGTGCCAGCCGCACTATGAGGTCGTGCTCGCTGATCTGATGGGCGCGCCGGTGATTCCGGCTGGCGGGGGCACAGCGCCCCGTCGCAGGGAGGGCGCATCGCCCTCCCGATCTCTATAGCTTCACTGCAATCGAATACCGGCATCGACCCCGTTTCCAGCATGTATGGCACGGGTGCGATGCCATGTGTCCCGCATGCACATGCGGGGGAGAGGAGTGCGCGCATATGTCACATGCCGCATCCAAGCCGCGCGTCGATAAAGACGCGGTTGTCATCGTCGGGGTCATCACGCTCGGCGCGTTCGTCTCGCTGTTCAACCAGACCGTCATGGCGCCCGCGCTGCCGGCGCTCATGCGCGAGTTCGGGGTGACCGCCGGTGCCGCCCAGTGGGTCACGACCATCTACATGCTCGTCTCGGGCATCATGGTGCCGATCTCGGGCTACTTCATGGACAAGTACCCCACCCGCAAGCTCTTCTTCCTCTCGATGGGGCTGTTCGTGGCGGGTACGGTGATGTGCGCCCTGTGCCCCAGCTACCTGCTGCTCATCGCCGGCCGCGTCCTGCAGGCCGCCGGCGCCGGCATCCTCATGCCGCTCGTGGGCACCGTGCCCCTGCTCGTGTTCCCCGTCGAGCTGCGCGGCACCGCCATGGGTGTCGCCGGCATCGTGATGGCGGCCGGCCCGGCCGTGGGCCCGGTGCTGGGAGGCCTGGTCATCGACGCCTGGGGCTGGAGGCCCATGTTCCTCATCATCGCCGCCCTCGCCGGCGCGATCCTGCTGCTCGGCATCCCGCTCATGAGGAACGTCGGCGCCCTCAAGAACCCGCGCCTCGACATCGCCTCCGTCGTGATGTCCACGATCGCCTTCGGCGGCCTGCTCCTCGGCTTCTCCAGCGCCTCCGATGCCGGCTGGATGAGCCCCATGGTGATCGTTCCCGCCGTCATCGGCCTGATCGCCCTCGTCCTGTTCATTCGCAGGCAGCTGTCCCTCGAGGTGCCCATGCTCGAGTTGCGCTGCCTCAAGACGCGCAACTTCCTCGTCGCCGCGCTCATGGTCACGCTCATCAATGCCGCGGTCGCCGGCACCAACGTGATCTTGCCGCTGCTTGTCCAAAACGGCATGGGCGCCTCCGCGACCACGACGGGCATGGTCATGCTTCCCGCCTCGATCGCGGGCATCATCCTGTCGCCCATCTCGGGCATGCTGTTCGACCGCATGGGGCCGCGCCTGGTCACGGTGGGCGGTATGGCGGTCATCGTCGGGTCCCTGCTCGGGTTCGGCGTGATGGGCACCGGCCTGACGGTCGTCATGGCCGCCACCTTGTGCGCCCTGCAGGCGTGTGGCCAGGGCCTCGCCAACATGCCGGTGAACACCTGGGGCGTCAACGCGCTGCCCGATGAGCTCATCGCGCACGGCAACGCCATCGCCAACACGGGGCGCCAGGTCTTCGGCGCGATCTCGACCGCGCTGCTGGTCACCGTGATGTCGTCCGTTCAGGCCAATGCCCTGGCCGGTGGCGCGAGCACAGCGGCGGCGACGGTCGCCGGCGCGGGCGCGGCGTACTTCGGCTGCGCGGCGATCGCCCTCGTGGGCCTGGTCATAGCCGTGCTCTTCGTGCGCGAGAATAAGCGCGGGACCGCTGCCCCGGCGCGCGTGAACAAGGTCAAGTAGGGCTGAATCGGCCAGGCTTGTCGCAAAGAATAAGGGCCCGTTCCTGCGAACGGGCCCTTTCTCATGCCGATCGGCGCTTTGGTTTGCGCGCTTCGATGGTGGGTCGGCGGCCATCGGGGACCGCGCTAATCCCGTTTGACGCTCATCGCGCGCATGGCGTTGAGGATGGCGATCACCGCGACGCCCACGTCGCCGAAGACCGCGAGCCACATGTTCGCGATGCCGACGGCAGCCAACGCGAGGATGAGCACCTTGACGCCGATGGCGAACACGATGTTCTGATGCACGATGCGCATGGTCTTGCGCGCCACGCGGATGGCGCGGGCGATGTTGCTCGGCTTGTCGTCCATGAGGACGATGTCCGCGGCCTCGATGGCGGCGTCCGAGCCCATGGCGCCCATGGCGATGCCCACGTCGGCACGGGTGAGCACCGGGGCGTCGTTGATGCCGTCGCCCACGAAGGCGAGGTTGCCGCGAGCGGTTTCGAGGATGCGCTCGACCTGCTCGACCTTGTCGCCGGGGAGCAGCTGGGCGTGATACTCGTCAAGGCCGAGCTGCTTCGCCACGGCGTGCGCCACCTCGTCGCGGTCGCCGGTGAGCATGATGCAGCGCTCGACGCCCGCAGCGTGCAGGTCGGAGATGGCCTGCTCGGCGTCATCCTTCACGACGTCGGCGATGACGATGTGCCCGGCGTACGAGCCGTCGATGGCGACATGCAGGATGGTGCCGGTGATCTTGCAGTCGTTCCAGCTCACATCATGGGCGGCCATGAGCTTGTCGTTGCCCACGAGCACCTCGCGACCATCGATGGTGGCCGCGACGCCGTGGCCCGATTCCTCGGCCGCCTGCTCGACGCGCCCCTGTTCGATGACGCCGTCATAGGCTTCCTTGATGGAAACGGCGATGGGGTGGTCGGAGAACGCCTCTGCGTGCGCCGCCATGGACAGCATGTAGTCGGGGTCGACCCCGCCCTCGGCGTGGATCGCGACCACGTTGAAGGTGCCGTTGGTGAGGGTGCCGGTCTTGTCGAACACGACGGTGTCGACCTCGGACAGCGCCTCGAGGTAGTTGGAGCCCTTGACGAGGATGCCGAGTTTGGATGCCCCGCCGATGCCGCCGAAGAACGACAGCGGCACCGAGATCACGAGTGCGCACGGGCAGCTCACCACGAGGAAGGTGAGACCGCGCAGGATCCAATCGGGCCATGCGCCCATGCCCAGCAGCGGCGGGATCACGGCGATGCCGAGCGCCGCGAAGGTGACGATGGGCGTGTAGACGCGTGCGAAGCGCGTGATGAAGTTCTCGGTGTGCGCCTTCTTCTCGCTCGCGTTCTCCACGAGCTCGAGGATGCGGCTCACGGTCGAAGCGCCGAAGAGCTTGGTGGTGCGGACGCGCAGGACACCCGTCATGTTGATGCAGCCGGAGATGACCTCATCCCCCTCATCTGCCCGGCGCGGCACCGATTCGCCGGTGAGGGCGGCGGTGTCGAGTTGCGAGGCGCCGTCGACGACGATGCCGTCGATGGGCACGCGCTCGCCGGGCTTGATGACGATGATGTCGCCAATCTGAACCTCGTCGGGATCGACCTGCACGAGGGCGCCGTCGCGCTCGATGTTGGCGTAGTCGGGGGCGATGTCCATCATGGCGGCGATGGACTTGCGGCTCTTGCCCACGGCATAACTCTGGAACAGCTCGCCGACCTGGTAGAAGAGCATGACGGCCGCACCCTCCGCCATATGCGGCTCGGTGTCGGGGAAGAAGATCATGGCGAACGCGCCGATGGTCGCGACGGCCATGAGGAAGCTCTCGTCGAAGGCCTCGCCGCGGCGGATGTTGCGCCACGCCTTGAGAAGTACGTCGTGCCCGGCGATGAGGTAGGGGATGAGGTAGAGCGTGAAGCTCGCGTACAGCGCGCCGGGCTCTCCGAAGATGCCCGCGAGTACGCCTAACTCGTCGAGGGCCATGACGGTGAAGAAGATGGCGAGCGCGAGGAGGATACGCTTGAGCCACTTCTTTTGCTTCTTGTTCATGTGAAAAACCACTCCAATCGGCGGTGCCGCCAGCATGTGGGGATGGGGTGCGAACCAAACTCGTCCAGGTCTTTGTCGCGATGCCTCGTTAGGGCGTGATGCCGATTAGCGCAGGATCTCGCAGTCGGGCTCGACCTCGGCGGTGAGCTTGACCACGGCGTCGAGGACGTTGTCGAAGTCCTCGTCGGCGGCCTCGAGGGTGAGCTTCTGGGTGAGGAAGTTGATCTTGGCGTCCTGGACGCCGTCGAGCTTCTTGATGGCGTCCTCGAGCTTGCCGGCGCAGACGGCGCAGTCGATCTCGTCGAGTTTGAAAACCTTACGCATGATGGGTTCCTTTCGGTTGGTTTGGAAATTGCCGGTGGTGGTGCCCGCCTCGATTTGGGCTTGCGCCTCGATTTGGGGATAGCCCCTGCATCGAGGCGAGGGTCACTCGCAGATGTGGGTGAGGCCTTGGTCCAGGATGGTCAGGACGTGGTCGTCGGCGAGCGAGTAGTGGATGTTGCGGCCGTCGCGCCTGAACTTGACCAGATGCGCCTGCTTGAGGATGCGCAGCTGGTGGGAGACGGCGGACTGCGACGCGCCGAGGGCCTCTGCGATCTCGTTGACGCTCAGCTCGTCGGTCATGAGCGTGTACAAGATCTTGATGCGCGTGGTGTCGCTGAAGACCTTGAAGAGATCGGCAAGGTCGTAGAGCAGCTCCTCCTCAGGGAGGACTTCGCCCTCTTCGCGAGCGCCCGGCTTGGCGGCATGGTCGTCTGCCATGATATTCAATGCACCTTCTTTCATATGAACAGATACTCATATATCTACTACAGATGATTATATGAACGTATGCTCATATGTCAAGAAGACCATTGCAAATGGCTGAGAATAACCAACGTCAATCTTGTGTTGACCGATTCATCTCGTCTTTTGCCTACGTGCGCGAACTGGATGAGCTTTTTCGTATTGTTTTGAAGAACTCGAAAGTAGCCGGAGGGCATAGCCGAGTGAATCCTGTGCTTTTAAGGGCAGCAAAGCGTCCAATACTCACCGGTTTCAGAAATCGATACGAAAAAGTTCATTGAGCTCGAGGTGGGTTTAGCGGCCTGTCCCTAACGGGCGGTATTCGTAGTAGGGCCAAGCGCCGAAAAGCGCATCGCGCATCTCTATTTCCCTCTGGGCCAATCGCGGTGTGGGGTTCGGGAGCTTTATGCTCAAGGTGTCGGAGAGGCGCCGTGCGAGCAGGTTGAAACGCGTGCGGTCCGAGATCTGCTTATAGGAGATGCGAATCACCTCGATACCCATGCTTTCCAATGCGAGTGCCCGGTCGTCATCGGCCTGAGCCCGATCGCGGCTGTTGTGAGCCATTTCACCTTGGCACTCGACGATGACCATGGGATGATCGGATGTGGCCTCCCACACTATGTCGCCGTACGCGTTTTTTAGTCCGCAAATTCTCTGGGCATTATCATCAAGCTTGATTTCAAGGTTGTTTTTAAACCCCGCGAACCCAAGACCTCCTACCCGCCGGGGCGACCCAATGAGGATGGAGGTTTTCGCCTCGAAGGGGGAGGCGACTTTCCCGGTCACGTATCGCATTGCCTTTGCTAGCCGGTTTCGCCCGCGCATTCCCTTCCCGGCATCGAGGATATGGTGGATGTCATCGATTTCGAGGAGGGGCTTTCTGACCCATAAATCGGTTGGTTTCCCCTGGGCGCTGGTGATGCGTCGCCAGGAATCGAGCCGCTCGAATTCGCCCTGTTTTACCGACTGACAGATAGCGTCGTCCATTTCTTTACTGGGGGAGTAGAGCGAAAACAAGCCGGTGAATTCGTATATCAGCAATGCGGTGTCGATGGGATCAAGATGGGTTGAGAGCATCAACAGCGTAAGGAGCGGAGATGTGACGGCGACGTCGAACGGTGTGTCGACAATCGCCCCTGCGGGCAGGTCCTTACTCCATAGATGCTGTTTCACAAGTGTTGAGGTCAGGCGGTCGTGGCCGAAGCTCAGCGCATGGATGGGGATGTCGATGATGCGTGTCGCGACGGGGCTTTGGCGGAGCCGCCCGCGGCCATAGGGAGTATCGAAGTCGGGGATCGGTGGAAGGGCATAAAAATAGCGGGGCGGTGTCCTGTAGTACCGCAGTGCGGATATGTCGCAGAGAACCTTTGTCATGGCGGACAGGATAAGGGACGCTCGCCTGTGGTGCAATAGATTCCCCTGAACGGTAGTCATTGCAAAATCAACGGTATCTACCTGCATGTTTGTTGCAGGTAATTGTCAGAAATGCGACTGATTTATGCCGGATGTTGTCAGTCGGTCCTTCGGATTTGGGGCAGATGCACGGCATGGACTGGCTGTCCGTCGGACGATTGCCGAACTTCGAGTGAAGTGCGGGTGTTTTGGGTTTGAGCCGTGGTCGCGAGAGGCGCCGCGGACGGTCTCGCGGAGCTTTTTCGTACTAATCCGGGGTTCGGCTGAGTATAGGTGAGCTTAAGCGTTTGATTTCGCAGGAAAAATATAAATGGTATGGGGTTCTATAGTGCAAAACGTCAATCCGATACGAAAAAGCTCAACAAGGAGCAGCGGTCCTAGGCTTCGGGGGTATCGAGCTCCGTCGGCAGGGGAATCGAGCGCTTTGCGGCGACGGGCATGAGTATCAGTCCCACGATGGGCCAGAGGAAATTGCTCAGCAGCGATGCGTTTTGGGCGTGGCCGAACGCCATGAGGATGAGGTCGGTCGCGACGTCGGCTATCGCGGACGGGATGCACGTGATCCCTATGAGCACGATGCCGAGTATGAGGCCCGCGAAGGAGGCCTTCTTGACCGCCTTGCGCGACGCGTCGTCCAGGCCGTTCCAATACCGCTTCGGGGCATTCATGGCATCCTCGATTCTCCGGGGCTTGAGGGACGTCGCTATTCTACCCATGGGGGCGGGATGCCATGGGGGCGTGCCATATCGAACCGGGGCGCCCTGCGCGCCGTTCGACGGGTGACGGGCAGCGCGGCGCCGGCCGACGGGCGACCGGAATCGAGTCGCCCGCCCGGGGTCGATGCGGCCGTCGGGAGGCATCGCGGGGCGGGCGCGGGAGCGCTTCCGCTAGAACGAGATGCCCAGCACGGAGGTGACGAACAGCGCGGCGGCGATGGCGCCGGCGAACGGCGCGATGCCGGGCACCACCAGGCCGTAGAGCCAGTTGTTATCGACCTTGCCGCGAATGGGGAGCAACTGGTAGGCGATGCGGGGGCCGAGGTCGCGCGCCTGGTTCATGGCGAAGCCCGTCACGCCTCCGAGCCCCATGCCCACGGCCCAAACAAGCAGGCCCACGCCGATGCCCAGGCCGAGCAGGTCGTCGCCCGCATGGGCCGCGATGCACAGGATGCCGGTGAGGAACACGAAGGTGTCGAACGCCTCGATGCAGAAATTACGCACCAGGTTGTAGGACTCGGGCGTGGGGTTGGTCGAGAAGATGTTGCGGATGGCGACGCCATCGACCTCGCCTTCGGAGGCGCGGAAGTCATCTGCGTAGATAAGCCATGCGATGCATGCGCCTGCAACGCCGCCCAGCATCTCGGCGATGGCGAAAGGCACCACGCTGTTCCAGGGGATGAGGCCAACGATCGCCTGGCAAAGGGCCATGGCGGGGTTCATGCACACGCCGCCAAAGATGAACAGGCACACGCTGATGCCAAACGACCAAGTGGTGATCGCGAACATGTGGCCGGAGTCGCGGTACTTACTGCCCTTGAGCGTGATGTCGCAATGGACGCCGACGCCGAAGACGATCATGAGGGCGGTTGAGGCGAACTCGGCGAGGATGGGGGTGATCATGTGGTTCCTTTCGATGGTCGTTTCGTCTGAGGCGATCGTTGCCGCCGTGTGTCGTGCTGGTCTGTCGGCGGCGGCGATCTTATTTGGCGGGCCGAGTCGTCAGCGCTGAACGACAACGCCAAGCCCATCGGGGATGATGGCGAAGCGCGCGTTCGGCCCCTTGAGCTCGCGGGCCAGCTGCACGGCCTCGTCGACGGTGCTTGCGGGCGTCATGTGCATGGCTCGAATCATGTCGTGGTCGCATAGGTCGCTCACGAGGATGACCGGATGATGGGCGAGGATGCGCGCGAAGATTTGGGCGGTCCACTGGTCGGGCAGCGTCTGGTCCTTGGGACGGTCGATGCAGGAGCGTTCGAACGCAGCGGGGTCGTTTTCCGCGATGTTCTTGAAGAAGCCCTCTCCGCCGTGGCCGTCGGCGCATCCCGCGACCGCGATGATGACGCCGCCTTCGTCGAGTGTCGCCTCGGCGGCGGTCATACCCTTGACGGCCTGGTAGATGTTCTGGTCGAGCGGGTAGCCGCCGTTGGTGGTGATGGCAACGTCGCAGTCCACGGCGCGCACGCCGGCGAGCCCGCGTACAAAGTCGCAGCCCGCCTCGTGCGCCGCATGGATGTCACCCGCGAACGCCCCGATGACACGGTGCTCTCCGTCCAGAACGACGTTCAGGATGAAAGCGAGGCCCGCCATTTCGGCGGCGGCCATCATGTCGTCGTGCACGCGGTTGCCCTCGATGATGCCCGCTCGCGACCGCGGGTCGTGCACGAACTGCCCGTTGTGGTTGTACATGATGGTCTTGTAGGACGCCACGCCCGGCAGCACCGACTTGCGAGACCCTGAGAAGCCGGCGAAGAAATGTGGCTCGATGAAGCCCTCGGCGAGTAGCAGGTCGGCTTCGGCTGCGATACGGTTGATGATGCACTCGCCGCCGGAGGGCAGGGTCCCGATTGCGACCATCGCCTCGTCGTCGGTGGCGACGTGCATCACGATCTCCTCTTCGGCGACGATGCGTTCGCCATACTTGTCCACGA
>NZ_DAWDUX010000024.1:0-1452 GCF_052346665.1 Collinsella sp. | reverse complement strand
AGCTCCTCATGTGTGGATGTCCGGTGCATGCCGGTCGCCACGAGGATGCGCACGTGCGCCTCGGGTGCCGCCGCGTGGATGCGACGCAGCAGGATGGGCATCGTCACGCGTGAGGGAACCGGGCGCGTGTGATCGGAGCTGATGATCACGATGTCGCGTTTGCCCTGGCAGAGCTGCTCGAGTGTGGGCGAGTCGTAAGGGGTGTCGAGCGCCCGCTCGACGAGCTCCTCCTGCCCAGCGTCGGGCGTGAAGTCTCCCTGTTTGCCCGCGAGCACGCCGACGACGCTTTCATCCGGCAGGCTCAGATGCATCCGTCCTCGGTCATATGGCAAATCTATATCAAACATGTGTGCCCCTCTCTTGGTTGATTGCCGGTACGGACGAGGGGTAACTATGGTGGTGATGGCATCGGGGCGGTCTGACCTATGTTGTTACCATTTGGTACAGCTTCGGCTTCACAGTCCGATAGAGTTGCGATTTCCGGAGGTCAGGTATGGGAGGGGTGCGCGTGATCGAGAGATCTGACTATCTCGTCGACTTTTTGCGCGAGCGGGGATTTCACGAGATGCGCAAAGCTCGCCATGAGTATCTCTCGTACTACGGCTTCGATCAGGAGTACGTGTTCGTTCTTGTGGAGGGCGTGGTCAAGGCGAGTGTCACGCTGCGCGAGGGTACCCGGTTCAACATCTCCTACATCAAGGGTCCGAGCCCCGTTTCGCTTCTCCGCGACGAGGTGAGCAGCCATGCGAAATCCCCCTACAGCGTGCGCGTGGAATCTCCCGAGGCGACCTACATGGCGGTTCCCCGCGTGAGGTTCTGGGAGTTCGTGAACGAGGATTCTCGTTTGCTGGGCTATGTGAAGGACTATTACCGCGCGAGCCTGGAGGAGAGCCTCTATCGCATGCGTTATCTGACGATGAATGGGAAGGTCGGCGCCGTGGGAGGGTTCTTGTACGACCTGAACGAGCGCTTCGGCGTGCCGTGCGACGAGGGGAGCGTGATCGCCCTCGATGTCACAAACGAGGACATCGCGCAGTTCTGCGGGGCCTCGTCGCGCACGAGCGTGAACCGCATCCTGCGCGGTTTCAGGGAGAAGGGCGTCATTTCGACGAGCGGGCACGACGGCCGCATCGTCATTCACGACGCGGCCGCGCTGAGGCGCTATGTGATGGACTGACCCAGGTCGGGTGTACATGGGTTCGCCGGGCGCCTGCGAGTCGGCCCGCGCGAGGGCGAATTCATTTCTGCTGGCTGTCGCCAGCGCGTTCTATCCGTTCGCCAGGGCGATAAACGAATCGAGCGAATACTCTCTGGAGATGCGCACGCGCGGCAGCGCGGTGATGTCGTCGCCCACGTGAGCCCACGAGTTTTGCATGGTGAAGGCGCAGAGGATGCCGGCGTCTCGCACGGCCGCGCGGCCGTCGTCGGTGACGTCGCCGAAGGGATAGGCGA
>NZ_DAWDUX010000023.1:31183-35861 GCF_052346665.1 Collinsella sp. | reverse complement strand
GAGCTGGCGTTCAAGAGAGGCACGCGCATGCGAGATATCGCCCGACTCAACGTAATCGAGGATGACGTCGAGCGACAGCCCCGGCACCGGAGCCGTCTGGGACTCGTCCTCAGCAGCCTCCTGAACCGAGACGGCACTCATGAGCGCGCACGTCCCCGAGCACGCGTCCTCGACGTCACGCTCGGCTCGCGCGGCGGGGCACAATTGGATCGCGGGTACGCCGTCGCGCGTACAGCGGACAACGTTGGTGTGGTGCTCCGAGATGGCGACCTCCGCCGCATGCCCGAGAGCCTCGGCGCGCACCTCGATATACAGATTGGGCACGCCCTCGATGAGGGAGATATCAGTATAGCCCTCTCGGGCGAGCAGCTCGCGCGTGCGGACGATGTCGGCATTGGTAACACCCTCGAGCGTCTCAAGGGCGGCCGAGGCGTCACCGCCCACGGCGCCCAAGACCGCAGCAGCCTCGACCCCGCGCATGCCGCCCGAGTTGGGAACCGTGACGCTCTTAACGTTCTTGATGATGTTGCCCGAACAGCCCACCGTGAGTTTCTCGGGCTCGCAGCCGAGCACCAGGCGCGCAAGGGCGGCGGCATACGCCAGCGCAATCGGCTCCGTGCATCCCAGCGCGCAGATGAGTTCGCCGTTCAACAGGTCGCCCAACGCGGCGTCGCGATCCTCAACCGTCATCTCGTCTACGCTCTTCTCTGCCACGGGAACCCCCTCGTTCGTATGTCCGATGCTCTTCAGTGTAGCGAACCCGAGCGGCTCCGCGCCATAACAAACCCCGCGCCGTCCGCCGTTAGGCAGATGGCGCGGGGTCGTTAGGGGGTACCGTGCGATTCGACCCCCGACACGGCTTGCAATTGGACTACGTCTCCAACTGGGAAACTAGCCGAAGAAGCGCTCGATCTCGATGGCGGCGTTCTCCAGCGAATCGGAACCGTGGATGACGTTGGCGTTCACATCGACGGCGAAGTCACCGCGGATGGTGCCGGGCGCGGCGTCAAGCGGGTTGGTGGCGCCCATGAGCGTGCGCATCTTGGAGACTGCGGAGAGGCCCGAGACGACCATCTTGACCACGGGACCGCTCGTCATGAACGCGACGAGATTGGGGAAGAACGGCTTGTCGGCGAGGTGGGCGTAGTGGACCTTGACGGTCTCGTCGTCGAGCACGCACTTCTCCATCTTCTCGATGGTAAGACCGGAGCGCTCGATGCGGTCGATGATGAGCCCGGTCTTGCGGTCACGCACGGCATCGGGCTTAATCATGATGAAGGTCTGCTCCATAGCGGGCATGACGTCCCCTTTCAACAGGTATCAACGGTGCGCGCAGGTCGGGCACCCATGAGGAGCCTTCATTGACGGCGACGCGCTGGCCTCATCTTACCCCATGCCACCCTTGACGATTCTCCACCCTCTCCCAAAGTTCACTTTGGAACGCTTCAATTCAGCTATCTGCGGGAAATCACCATCGAGAGTTAACTCTCGATGCAGCAACGACGTCCAAACCGCAACGGTGTTCGGGCAGAGGCGCCATCCGGGTCGCATCGGTATCCGGGACGCAGCGACCACCCGGAGCTGGTGTCTTGCCGCAATTGCCACCCGACGGAGGCGCGGCCTCGGTCGGGTGGCCAGCGAGAGCGGCATCAGGGGCCGCAACCGCGCCTTCAACCGGAGCCCAAGGGTCCCTACGCGCCCGCACCCATGGAGACTACATAGCCCAGACCGCCCACGCGCGCCTCGTCGCCCACGAGCGACGTGCGAACGAACTTGAGCTGTTCCTTCACCGCGGAAGGCGACGTCCCGCCCTCCGTGGTGCGCGCGGCGACAATTGCATCGATATCGAGTGCCGAGGTAATGTCGGGCGCGAACAACGGGCTCGCCTCTTGGAAGACCTCGAACGGCAGATCCTCCAGCTGGCATCCGCGGTGGTCGCACTCCAGCACCAAATGCCCCACGACGGCATGGGCTTCACGAAAGGGCATGCCCTTCTTGGCGAGATAATCGGCAACATCCGTGGCTGCCAAATGACCGACCCTGCAGGCGGCGCGCATGCGCTCGGCGTTGATGTGCATCGTGTCCACCATGCCCGCCATCACCTCGAGGCACTGGCTAAGCGTACGAGCGGAGTCGAGCGCCCCCTCCTTGTCCTCTTGGAGATCCTTGTTGTACGCAAGCGGCAGACCTTTGCAGGTCACCAACAGCTGCATGAGGTTACCGTACACGCGCCCGGTCTTACCGCGGATAAGTTCGGCGAAATCGGGGTTCTTCTTTTGCGGCATGATGGACGAGCCGGTCGAGAAGGAATCAGACAGCGTGATGTACCCGAACTCGGAGCTGCTCCACAGCACGATTTCCTCGGCCAGACGCGAGAGGTGCATGGCCATGGTCGAACAGGCAAAGTGCAAATCGAGAAGAAAATCTCGATCGGACACGGCGTCAAGCGAATTGGGGATCACGCGCGTGAAACCCATGGCGTAAGCGGTTGCCACGCGGTCGAGCGGATACGTGGTGCCCGCAAGCGCAGCGGCACCGAGCGGAGAGGCATCCGCGGCCTCAAACGCCGCATCGAGCCGCTTGAAGTCGCGCGTGAACATCCAGTAATACGCGAGCAGATGATGCGAGAGCAAGACCGGCTGCGCGTGCTGCAGGTGCGTCATGCCGGGCAGGACCACCGTGCCATTATCGATCGCCACGCGCACCAACACCTGCCGAAGCTTGAGGTTGGCCTCCATGAGCTGCTTGGAAAGAGCCTTGGCGGCGAGGCGCGTGTCGGTGGCCACCTGGTCATTGCGCGAGCGACCCGTGTGTAGGCGCTTGCCCGCTTCGCCTATCCTGCGCGTCAACTCGCTCTCGATGGCCATATGGATGTCTTCGTCATTGATGTCAAAGACGAACGCGCCCGCATCGATCTCGGCCTCAATCGCCGCGAGACCGCTGGCGATGGCTTCATAATCCGCCTCGGTGATGATTCCTTGCTTAGCGAGCATCGCGGCATGTGCGCGCGAACCGGCGATATCCTGTTTATACAGATGCTTATCGACGGGAAGCGATGCACCGAACTCCTGCGTGGACACATCCACGCCGCCCTCGAACCGTCCGCCCCAAAGTGCCATATATCCGCTCTCCTTAGGTAAACTCGATGCGGTTTCGTTAGTAATTCACGACCTGGTCGCAAGCAGTGGACTGGGCATCCGCCACGACCTCGAAATGGACATCTTGACCAGCACCGGCGAGCTGCGCCTGCTTGGTGGCCCACGTCTTGATGGAGAGGCCCTGGATGTCGATGAAGCCCTTGGCGGCCTTCTGGTCGAACGCATCGTCGTTGTCGTAGGTGGCGAGCGCGGGGTCGTACAGGGCAGCGGCGCTCTTGCGGCCCACGACCACGCATCCGCCCTTGTAGAACTTGAGCTTCACCGCGCCGGTGAGATCCTGCTGCGTGGCGCCCATAAAGGCATCGAGCGCCTGCTTGAAGGGGCTGAACCAACGGCCGTTGTAGACCTGGTCGGCCCAAAGCTGCTCAAGGGCGAGCTTGTGGTGGAGCACGTCGCGCTCCAGGCACAGATCCTCAAGCGCCTTGTGAGCCTGAATGAGCGCAAGACCCGCCGGGACCTCGTAGCACTCGCGAGACTTGAGACCCACGTAGCGGTTCTCGATCATGTCGATGCGGCCGTAGCCGTTCGCGCCTGCGATGGCGTTGAGCTTTGCAATGAGCTCCGCCAGCGGCAGCTCCCGCCCGTCAAGGCTCGCCGGCACGCCAGCGACGAAGCCGATCTCGACATAGGTGGGCGCGTCGGGCGCGTCAACGGGGTCGACGGTCATCGTCCAGATGTCCGCCGGGGGCTCCGCCCACGGATCCTCGAGGACGCCGGCCTCGATGGCACGGCCCCAGAGGTTATCGTCGATGGAATACGGCTTCTCGATGCTCTGCGCAACCGGCACGCCATGCTTCTGGGCATAAGCAATCTCGTCGGGGCGCATGCCGAGGTCCCACTCACGCACCGGGGCGATGACCTTGAGAGAGGGGTCGAGGGCCGTGATGGAGGTCTCGAAGCGCACCTGGTCGTTGCCCTTACCGGTGCACCCGTGGGCAACGCTCGCCGCGCCGTACTTGTGAGCCACCTCAACGAGGTGCTTGGAGATCAACGGACGGGACAACGCGGAAAGCAGCGGATACTTGTTCTCGTACATGGCATTGGCAGCAAGCGCGCAGGTGATGTAGTCCGAGGCGAACTCGTCGGTCATGTCGACCACTTCGACGGCGATGCAGCCGAGCATCTTGGCCTTCTCGGCAACCTTCTCCAGGCCGTCGTGCTCCTGGCCCACATTGCCGAGCATGGCGATGACGTCGAGACCCATCTCGTTTTGCAGCCATTTTATGCAGACGGAGGTATCGAGGCCGCCAGAATAGGCAAGTACGACTTTTTCCTTGGAGACAGTGTTCACGGTGTTCATGGGTTCATCCTTTCGATATGCCATTCGGCTTGAGAACGGGTGAGCCCAACTGATTGCGATATCCCCACATGGTGCAATTGGGGTACGTCCCCATTGCACCAAACGCGCCGCGAGTCGCGTGCGGCCGTTTGGTAAGAAAAATCCGCCTTGCGGCGGACCCTCCCTCGACGATATCAGTTGGACTCTGCTTGGAGGACTTGACCTCCATGCGAACAGAGAC
>NZ_DAWDUX010000023.1:26545-31173 GCF_052346665.1 Collinsella sp. | reverse complement strand
AACAGAGACAACGAGTTATCGTCGTCGGGAGATTGAACGCTGGCGTCGGGCGGCCGCATCGGCGGCGTTCTGGCAAGGCATGATGGCGATGTGCGCCATGCCCTCATATGTAGCCAGAAGCTGTGCCACGGTTACTCATCCCTTCGAAACCAGCCGTGTCAATCGTTGGTCACTATAGTAGCCTAAAGTGACATCGATTCACGCGACGTTCTGTTATGTTGCGACTTTGTTACCACCCCGTCCCCTGGCGCGCATCATCCGGCGCTCGAACAGTCCTGCTCGCACGAAGGCCACATTAAGTGGCCTTCGGCTCGTGCGGAACTCGCGGCGGATGATGCGCGCCAGGGGACGGGCTACGGCAACGAATAGAAATTCCACGTACTACGCCTCTCCCCAAACATGTGCCGCGCCCCCTCCGCCCATATCGTCCCGCGCGCAGTTCGCGACAGCGCTGTTTGAGCACGGGATGATATGGGCGGAGGGGGCGCGTTCTCCTTGAAGTGATGAGGTGAAAAACTGTTCGAGCGCCGGATGATACGGTCCGAGACGCGGGGCGGCGAGCGCCTGTCTACTCTTTGAGATAACGCGAGAGGAACTCACGGGTACGTGCGTGGTGTGGCGCAGTGAAGATCTGCTCGGGGTCGCCCTGCTCGGCAATCACGCCCTTGTCCATGAAGACCACGCGGTCGGACACGGTGCGCGCAAACTCCATCTCATGCGTCACCACGACCATCGTCATACCGTCGCTGGCCAGGCCTCGCATGACTTCGAGCACCTCTCCGACAATCTGCGGGTCCAAGGCGCTGGTAGGCTCGTCGAACAGCATGATCTTGGGACGCATGCATAAGGCGCGGGCAATCGCCACGCGCTGCTTCTGGCCACCGGATAGCGTCGAGGGCGCAGCGTGGGCAAAATCCGCCAGACCCACCGAGCGCAAGTGCTCGAGAGCGACCGTCTCGGCCTCCCCCTTCGACATCTTCTTGCGCGTTACGGGAGCCAGCGTGCAGTTTGCCAGCACATCCATGTTGTTGAACAGGTTGAATCCCTGGAAGACCATGCCGATGTCCTCGCGTAGCGAGTTCACGTCCACGTGGTCGGCGGTGAGGTCGCTTCCTTGAAACCACACGTGTCCCGCGTCGGGCGTCTCGAGCAGGTTGATGCAGCGCAGAAGCGTCGACTTACCCGATCCGGAGGCACCGATGATCGTCACCACCTCGCCGGGTGCGACCTCCAGATTGACGTCGCGCAGGACTTCGAGGTCGCCGAAGGACTTGCGCAGGCCCTCGATACGCACCATGTAATCGCCGGCGGGAGCCGTAACGGCGGTGTTGTCGTTCATAGCCATGGTCTAGTGCTCCTCGACGTTGACGGGCTGATCGGAAGTGCTGCCAAGCTTCACCGACTTGACGTTGAGGCGGTTCGCCAGGCGACCAAGCAGCCACGAAGCGATCATGGTGAGGCACAGGTAGATCACGCTCGTCACGAGCGCCGCCTCGAACTTGGCATAGTAGATGCCGCCCACGGTGGTAGTTGCGAACATAAGGTCAAAGGTGCCAATGACGGAAAGGACCGACGAGTCCTTGATATTGATGACGAGCTCGTTGGAAAGACCGGGGATGGCGAATTTGACGCCCTGGGGGAACACGACCTTGCGCATGGCCTCCCACTGGGACAGGCCAAGCGAACGGGCCGCCTCGGTCTGACCGGTGTCAACCGACTCGATGCCGCCGCGTAGCACCTCCATCATATACGCCGTTGAGTTGAGGACGATGGTGACGAGACCGGCGGTAAACGTGCTCCAGATCGCGTTGATCTGCGTGGTGGTGAGGTCGGTCATCTTAAAAAGCGCGAACACGCCGAAGAAGATGATCATGGCCTGGACCATCATGGGCGTGCCGCGGACCACGGTGCTGTAAAGGCGCGCGAAACCGCTGCCCACGACTTTCCAAAAGCGAACGAAATCGTTGTCGGAACGGTCGATGACCTGGATGCGCAGGAACACCAAGAGCAGTGCGAGGAAAAACGCGATCACCGTGCCGAACACCGCGAGCGCGACGGTGGTCTTGAAGCCGGAGAAGAAGATGGCGCGACTGTTGTAGAGCATATAGAGCATGCTCTCGAGCGTGGAGGCGGGACGCGTCTCGGCCGTAACCGCGACCTGCCAAGCAGATGCGATCCCCATGCCAAGGCGGTCGAGCGCGAGTACGGCAGTGATACCGCACACCGCATACGATCCGTAGCGCAACGCGCGCGCAACGGTAGGTTGGGTAAAGGGCGACACCTGCGCGTACGTCTTCCACCGAGCGAGCTTGAACGCCAAGGCCACGGCGGCAAGCACGAGCCAAGCAACGAGCAGGTAGTACAAGACGACCTCAAGCGCATACGCACCGGCAAGGAAACTCAGTGCGGGGCGCGGCTGGCTGGACAGGCTCATGCCCATCGCCGCAATCACACTCGTTCCCAACAACACGTAGCGATGATCATCCAAAACAAACGAGGCCAAGCGACCAAGCGGGCGAGCACCCGCCGATGCGGTGGTCATGGATCGACTCCTTTAATTGAATAATAGCGATACGGCCACCGATCGTGAGATGGCGGCCCAGCAAGATGTATAAAGCCCGAGCGCGAACATATTCTCGTAGGGCGTTTTGTGGAGCGAAGCGCAACCACGCCCGAAGAGATTATGTCCGCGCGCAGGCGGTTTGGATACGTTATGCAGGCTGACGATCCATGCAGGCGGACCACATGTCCTGACGCTCCTCGTCATCGATGCCCGCGATGATCTCGTTGATCTGGTCGAGGACGGCCTTGTTCTCATTGGCCACCGCGGCGTTATCGGGCATGAGGGAATCCTCGAAGGAGTCCTCCATGTCGAGCACCACGAGCTCCGGATAGACCTCGAGCAGCTTGGGGGCGGAGAGCATGGAATAGGTGATGATGTCGCACGTACCGTTCATCAGGTTCTCGACGACCATGGGCTGCGTCTCAGCAGGCGTCATATGGTTGACGTCAGGAATCTGCTCGATCACGTCGTCGTACATGGTCGCCGCCTGGCCGAGAATCGAGGCGCCCGCAAGCTCGGCAAACGTCGTGGCACCGGCGTAGGCCGAATCGTTCTTGCAAATCATGATGATGTCGTCATCGACATAGGAGTCGGAGAACGCGGCGGCGTCCTCGCGCTCGGGCGTGACGGACATACCGGCGCACACGATATCGATCTGACCGTTGTTGAGCGCGTCGATCAGCGAGCCGAACTCGAGCTTGACCGCGACGGGCTCCATACCCAGGCCCTCGGCGATCATCTTGGCAACTTGGACGTCATAGCCGTCGGCGTAAGCACCCGAGACGTTCTCGATTGGAATGGTGTACTCAGACTCCTCGGAGACCTGCCAGTTATACGGGGCGTATGCGGCCTCCATACCAACACGCAGCGTCTTGCCATCGCCCAGCTGAGCCGCCGATGCGGAAGCGTCGGTGCTACCGCTCTGTCCTGCATCCTGGGCAGCGGGGCCGCAGCCCGCAAGGAACATCATGCCTCCCACGCTCATAGCCGTTATGCCGGAGAGCTTAAGGAACTCCCTGCGCGAACGCATAGCGGGTTGGATAGATACGTCAACAGTCTCACGAGTCATGATGAACCTCCAATGTTTGTCTGAGACCCCTTCCGCACGACGCAACCAGAGGGGGCCCATCCCCCTCTCCCTTGCAACTTAATGCGTGAAAGTTCCGCGTGCTGTAGGGCAGGATACTCCGTTTTGGTGGAGCATAATCAGGAGGTATACCGAGAAATAGATTAGTTACATTTCTTATACATGCACATGCATAGAATTTCAGCGGGCAGAGAAATCGAGCGCGGTAACCGCTTTTGTACCGATGTGCGGCACTCAGGCTATACAATACCTGCGAACATCAAGGCGCGCGCCGCCCAAACCGGAAAGGATCACATGCTTCCCTCGTACCTCGCCGATACCGACCTCTCCTCGATCAGACTCGTCGCCACCGACATGGACCTCACCCTGCTCGCCGATGACAAATCCATGCCCGAGGGCGTTGACGAACGCATTGACGCACTCGCGCGACGCGGCGTCGTGTTCTGCGCGGCGAGCGGCAGGCCCGCGCTCGCCCTGCGCGAATCCTTCCCGGCCCATCACCAAGATATGGCGCTCGTCGCCGACAACGGGGCATCCGTCTACCTGCGCGATGAGCTCATCTACCGCGACCTCATCGATCACGACCTGTACCGCGAGGTCCTCACGCGTTGCGTCGAATCGGGGTGCGGCGTCCCCGTGCTCTGCGCCTTCGACGTCGCGTACGCGCTTGAGCGCGACCGTGTGCACCATGACGTGGTGAGCATCTACTACCGCAATATCATCTACATCGACACCTTCGAGGAAATCGATGTCGACTCGAATAAGATCTCGATATACTTCCCCAACTGGGACAGCAAGCGCAATTTCGATGAGGTGTATGGGCCGGAATTCGGAGAGCGCCTGTACGTCACGTGCGCCGGTGATGAATGGCTCGATTTCATGAACCTCGGTATCGACAAGGGGTCGGGCATTCGCCATCTGGCGGAACATCTGGGCATCAAGCTCACCGATATCGCCGCCTTCGGCGACACCTATAAC
>NZ_DAWDUX010000023.1:0-26535 GCF_052346665.1 Collinsella sp. | reverse complement strand
CATCCCCATGCTCGACATCGTAGGCCACAGCTACGTGATGGCCAATGCCGCCGAGCACATGCATGCCCACGGCAAGTTCCTCGCCCCGAGCAACAACGAGGCGGGCGTGCTCACCGTCATCGACCGCATCATCGAGGCGATGGCATAAAGCCCCATCACGATCGACTCGCAAACCAAAACCGCGAAGCCCATCACCAGCAACATGCAGTCGATTAAAAATCGAGTTTCGCACCGCTGATGATGCGGAATGATCAGAAGCCAGAGGCCCAGCACCAGCCTCCACGCCCCTTCTTCCATCTACCAACGCACGGCCAGCGAGACTCTGCCGCGAATCGGACGAAAATGTAACGAATTCTCGAAGGGGTCGAGTAGACGGGGGTTTTGGCCTCCTGCCAACTGGGGTTTTACCATCCAGACCGGCCGTCTACTCGGGGCGTCTCGAAACTCGTTACAAAATCGAGCGATTCGCGGTAACTCGGCGGGAAAACCGCGATATCGCAAAGAGCTACTTCGCCTCTGCCCAGGTCTCGCCGATGCTGGCGTCCGCGATGAGGGGCACGCGGAGCTGAGCCACGCCCTCCATCTCCTCGCGCACCATGGCCACGAGCGCGTCGACCTCGGATGCCGGGCACTCGAAGTCCAACTCGTCATGCACCTGCAGAATCATCTTGGCGGCAAAGCCCTCGGCACGCAGTCGCTCGGCCACGCGCACCATGGCGATCTTGATGATGTCTGCAGCGGAGCCCTGCATCGGATGATTCATCGCCGTGCGTTCGCCGAACATGCGCTGCGCGGGCACGCGCAACTCAGGGATGGGGCGGCGGCGCCCGTACATGGTCTCGGCATATCCGGTCTGCTTCGCGAAGGCCACCGTCTCATCCAGGTATGTGCGCACGCCCGGGTACGCGCGGAAGTAGGCGTCGATCATCTCACGGGCCTCCGCCATGGGGATATCGAGCGTCTGCGACAGACCGTATGCCTGCTGGCCGTACACGATGCCGAAGTTCACCGCCTTGGCGCGGCTGCGCAGCTGCGGGGTCACCTCGTCAACCGCGACACCGAACACGCGCGCGGCGGTCTCGGCATGGAAGTCCTCGCCCTCGTTGAAGGCACTCACCAGATGCTCGTCGCCCGAGAGGTGCGCCAGCAGCCTCAGCTCGATCTGCGAGTAGTCGATGGCCACAAAGACCGAGCCCTCCTCCACCGAGAACGCCTTTTTGACCGCATGGCCCAGCTCGGAGCGAGTGGGGATGTTCTGCAGGTTGGGATTGGAGCTCGATAGGCGGCCCGTCGCGGTGATGGTCTGGTTGTAGGTTGTGTGTACGCGGCCGTCGTTGCGGCGCTGGCCGCCGAGGGTGTCCAGGTACGTCGACTTGATCTTGGTCTTCTCGCGGTACTCAAGGATGAGGCGGACGATCTCGTGGTCCTTCGCGAGATCCTCGAGGACCTTGGCGTTGGTGGAGTAGTAGCCGCGCTGGGTTTTCTTGAGGCCAGCCGTGGGCAAGCCGAGCTTGTCGAAGAGAATGCGGGAGAGCTGCATAGGGCTCGAGAGATTGAACTCCTCGCCACCCGCAAGCTCGCGAATGCGAAGCTCGAGCGACTGGATTTGACCAACGAGTTCCTCGGACTGCGCCGCCAATCGTGCGGGGTCGACGTACATGCCCGCGCGCTCCATGGACGCAAGCACGCGCACGAGCGGCATCTCGATCTTGGTGAAAATGTCCTCCGCGCCCTGAGCCCCAAGCGCGGCGGCGAGCGGCTCACGCAGGATGCGGGCGAGCCAGGCGGATCGAGCAGAGGCGCTCACGGCATCCGCCGGCGCGCCCGCCTCCCCCGCCGCGGGTGGCAACGAGGCATGCAGGTACGTCTCGGCAAGATAGGAATCGGCAAAATCCGAACGCACGGAATCGAGCAGGTACGCGGCAACCACCGTGTCAAATAACCGCGAAGAGTCAACCAGCAGCGGGTCCAGGAGCTCCGTCTCACTCGAATCGACGGGCGAGAGCTCGTGGAGCAACGCCTTAACGTCGCAAGAGATCACGCGCCCCTCGCTCAGGATATGATGCAGCACCCCAGGAATGACCCCCGCCGAGAGGTCAAGGTCGATCGTGGATATCGCACAGGGGCCGAGCGGTTCCTCGAATGACAGCAGGGCGCGGTCGGTGGCGACCCACAGGCGACGCGTCATGCCGAAGAGCGCTCCATCTTCCTTGTCATCCTCCATGGCGACACCCAGCCACTCGTCCGCATCGAGGGCACGACAGAGCTCGTCGAAGCACGCGTTCATCTCCTCAGATGCGGCCCGCTCTTCCTCATCGCCCTTCTGGGCCGCAGAGGCGTCGAGGGCAACACGCAGCACCTCGGGCATCTCCAGGCTCGTAGCCACAGGAGCCGAAGCGGCGCCTTCCCCGAGCAGCGCGAGGAAGCGGTTCTGCATCGCCATGATGCCGAGCTCACCCAGGGCGGCAGAAACGGACGACGCGTCGAACGCCGGGAACGCCACCTCGGTCAGGTCGCACTCGATGGGCGCGTCCGTCATGATCGTGGCGATCTTGCGGGAGATGAGCGCGTCATCGATGTGCGCGCGCAGGTTCTCGCCCATCTTGCCCTTGACCTCGTCGGCATGGGCAATAACCTCGTCCAAGCTGCCGTACCGGGCGATCAATGCGCTCGCCTTTTTGGGGCCGATGCCCGGCACGCCGGGAATGTTATCGGAAGAGTCGCCCTTGAGACCGTAGAAATCGGGTACGAGATTGGGCGTGATGCCATGGTAGAGGTCGTCCACGCTCTCGGGTGTCATGATAGCGATGTCGGAAAGGCCCTTGCGCGTGGAGACCACATGCACATGTTCTGTAACAAGTTGATACATATCGCGGTCACCGGTGACGAGATACATATCGCACTCCGCCTCTTCACCGCGGCGGGCGAGCGTACCCAGAATATCGTCGCCCTCCCAGCCTTCGAGCTCGATCACGGGGATCGAGAGGTTCTTCAGCAGTTCTTTGATCATGGGGAATTGGCTGCGAAGATTCGGATCCATGGGTGGACGCTGGGCCTTGTACTGGGGCAGCATCTCCATGCGGACCTTCGGACGGCCCTTGTCGAACGCGCAGACCACGCCGTCGGGCGAGAACTCGTCGACCATCTTAAGGAACATGTTGAGGAAGCCGAATACTGCGTTGGTGGGGCGGCCGTCCGGCGCGTTCATGGTGGGGGGCACAGCATGGAAGGCGCGGTGCATGAGCGAGTTGCCATCGATGACGGCGATGACGCGTCGGGCACGGGCAGGCGTGAAATCAGGCATGGAGGACCTCTCTCGTCCGTTTTCTCTCGCAAACCAGTCTACCCCACCGCCCGGACAAGTAGGCGCAGGCCGATAGATGGCAGTAGGCCCCGGAAGGACATCCCTCACTAAACATTCCACAGGATTTGCGCAAAGCGCAGATCCGAGGGCGTTTGGGGAGGGATGTCTTTCCGGGGCCGACCGAGCACGTCCGCTCGGCAAACCCTAGTTGAACTTGAAGATCTTAGACGCAAGATGGTACATACCGATGGTGGTCTTCTCTCCCAGCTTGCCCGGCAGGTTCGTGCCCCAGCCAATCACGCCGTGGCGCGCCTTGCGGTACATCTTCTCGTCATACGTGCGCAGATCGTTCCATAGGGCAGCAAGCTCATCATCGATGCCCGGCTTGTCGGAAAGCTTGGTGAACACCGAGCAGATGGCCATCATCATGGTGAAGTAACCCATCATGTAGGAGCGCAATTTCTCCTGTTCGACGTCCTCGTACAGGTGGTAGGACTCCATCATGATGCGCGTAATGCGGAACTGCTGGTCCAGGCGCTTGACCATAGTGGCCTCGTTTACGCTCTGACCCTCACGACCAATGAAGTAACGATACAGGTCGATGTCGGCGTAATAGAGAGTCTTGCAGTTGGGCAACGGCACGTACGCGTAGATATTGTCCACGTAGAAGGTGTGCGGTGGCATGGGGAGGTCGTGCCCGCGCAAGACATCCGTGCGGTAGCACAAAGAGTGCATGAGCAGGTTCTGATCGGGGCGGAAGCGCCCGATCTCCTCCCAGGAAAAGACCTTTTTGCGCGGCAACGCCATGCGATAGCTGATCGTGGTGTGCGTGCCCTCGTGAACCTTCTCGTACACGTAGTTCGAGATGAACAGGTCAACGCGCAGGTTACGCTCCTCAAATCCGCGAAGAATGGTGAGCATGGTGGAAAGCGCGGCGGCGTCGAGCCAGTCGTCGGAATCGACGACCTTGTAGTACGTACCCTGGGCTTCGCGCAGGCCGGCACGCACAGCCATGCCATGGCCGCCGTTCTCCTGATGCACCACGCGGACAATGCCCGGATACCGCGCCTCCCATTCATCTGCCTTGGCGCCCGTTTCGTCCTCCGAGCCGTCATCGACGATGATGATCTCGATGTCGGACGCGAACTTGGATCCCTCGAGGATTGAGGCGATGCAGTGATCCATATCCTTAGCGGCATTGTAACTGGGGATGCCAAAAGAGAGCACCTTGTGGCCCTCCCCCGCCGGCGTCACAGAAATCGTCCTGATGGGAAACGCGACGCGGGCAGCCTCGATATCGTAAGCAGTCGCAACGCAGGTCTGTTCGGTATTAGGCATGGCAGGCGATGATCTCGTCGGAGAGGTTAAGGGCGGAAGCGGTCACGGCATCCATATCGTAGTAACGATACTCGGCAAGACGGCCGACCGGGTGGAAATTCGTGATGTGCTGCACGCGCTCGAGATACCGCTCGTAGAGCTTGCGGTTGTCGGGGTCGAGAATCGCGTAGTACGGGGTCTGGCCGCTACCCGGCTCGTAAGCGTGGCTGTACTCCTTCATGATGGTGGTCTTGCCTTCGACCTCTTGCCCTGTCATGTTCTTGAACTCGGTGATACGCGTGAAGTCCTCGGACACCGTGTAGTTAACCGTGCCAACCGGCTGGAAGCGATCCATGTCGAGGGTCTCGAACTTCATGTCGAGCGTACGGTACGGCAGAGCGCCCAGATCAAGGTTGAACAGCTCATCAAGCGGACCGGTGTAGATGACCTCGCCACCGTAGACGTTGCCGCGAACCTTAACCGTGGTCTCGTCGAGCTCGAAGATGTCGCGTGCGTCGACACCACAGAACACATCGATGCAATCATGGTCGAGCATGTTCTCGAACAGGGCGGTGTAGCCTTCCGCGGGCATACCCTGGAAGGGGGCCTGGGGGAAGTAACGGTCATCGTCACCCACGAACACGGGGACGCGCGCAGTGACGGACGGATCGATCTCGTCGGGCGTCTGACCCCACTGCTTCATCGTGTAGTGCAGGAATACGTTCTCGTACACGTAGTCGGCGACCTCGGCCAGGTCCGGGTCGTTTTTCTCGCGAAGCTTCAGGATCGGAACCTTCACATCCTTGCCGAACGTGTCGACGAGCTTGTTGTAGAGCTCCTCACCGCGCTGATCGCCAAAAGCGAGCAACAGGCTCTTGTGGTTGAAGGGCACCGGCATGAACGTGCCGTGAACGTTGGCGAGCACTTTGTGCTGATAATCGGTCCACTCGGTGAAGCGGGAGAGGAAATTGTGCACGTTCTCGTTGAACGTATGGTAGATATGCGGGCCGTACATATGCACCAGAATCCCGGCCTCGTCGTAATAGTCATACGCGTTGCCGGCGATATGGTCGCGACGCTCCAAGACGGCGACGCGGAATCCGACGGTCTCGGCGAGGCGACGGGCGCACACGGCGCCGGCGTATCCCGCGCCGACGACGATCATGTCGTACGCGTTCGGGTTGAAGTCCTCCGGGAGACCGAAAGTGATCTGCATGACAGCTCCTTGCAGGCGGTGGCGACATCTCTTCCCATGAAGCGACGAGCGGGGTCGCCATGGCCCGCATATCGCGTTTTCATCCAAATGATTATAGCGGTCGAGTCATATAATTACCTCTGTCACACCAATAATGCTCATCGCGCGCAGCGGCACGCGATGAGCGATTCATTCTGAGGAGCGTACATGAGCGATTTCCTGAGCCGCATGAAAGCCACCGCCAAGGCGGATAAAAAGACCGTCGTCCTGCCCGAGGGCGAAGATCAGCGCACCATCGACGCAGCGAAGATCATCGTCGAGGAGGATCTCGCCAACCTGGTCATCTTGGGCGATCCCGATAAGATCGACGTCCCCGGCGTCACCGTGATCGACCCCAAGTGCGGCCCCAAGCACGAAGAGTACGCCCAGAAGTTCGCCGAGCTCCGCGCAAAGAAGGGCGTGACCATCGAACAGGCCCGCGCCCAAATGAACGACGCCACCTATTACGGCACCATGATGGTCAAGATGGGAGATGCAGACGGCCTCGTGTCCGGCGCCTGCCACTCCACCGCCGACACGCTGCGCCCCGCCCTGCAGATCCTCAAGACCGCCCCGGGCACCAAGCTCGTCTCCGCATTCTTCATCATGTGCACCCAGACCCCGCAGTTCGGCACCGACGGCACGCTGATCTTCGCCGACTGCGGCCTGAACATCAACCCCACCTCCGACGAGCTCTCCGAGATCGCCATCGCGTCCGCCAAGAGCTGGCAGACCTTCATGGGAGGTGCCGAGCCGCACGTGGCGCTACTCTCCTACTCCACCATGGGATCGGCTGGCGGCGAGGTCGCCAAGAAGGTCCAGGAGGCTGTGGCGTTCTGCAAGGACAAGGCTCCCGAGCTCGCCATCGACGGCGACCTTCAGCTCGATGCCGCCATCGTGCCCACCGTGGCGCAACTCAAGGCCCCGGGCTCCCCGGTCGCCGGCAAGGCGAACGTACTCGTGTTCCCCGACCTCGAGGCCGGCAACATCGGCTACAAGCTCGTGCAGCGTTTCGCCGGTGCGGATGCCTACGGCCCGATCCTGCAGGGCATCGCCAAACCGGTGAACGACCTGTCGCGCGGCTGCTCGGCCGAGGACATCGTGGGCGTGGTGGCCATCACGGCCGTTCAGGCTCAGATGGCCGAGTAAGCCTCCGATTCATCGCACGTGGCCATGGGGCCGGGCGTTGCTTTGGCAGCGCCCGGCCCTTTCCATATCAAAACGCAAGGTGCGGCCGAAACGACTACGGTTGCCCGCCAAAGGGTACAGATGTCATAACGGATGCCAAGGCGAGAGAAAGGGGCACCCATGTTGTTCAAGAACGTTTTGGTTCCCTTCGATGAGTCCGAGCACGCGCAGGCGGCGCTCCATCTTGCCATCGACTTCGTGGGGGACGACCCCACGGCGACGATCCATATCGTCACGGTCGTATCGAACGATATCATGCCGCCCTCGATGATCTCCGCCGCTGGTGCCTTTGGAGAGGTCCCCATCGACTACACGAGCTACGAGTCACTCCTCACCTCGATCGCCGAGCGCTCTGACCGCGAGCTGCGCGACAGCATCGGCAGCATCCTTGGCAAGGACCTAGATGCCATCAAGGCCAAGGTCGTCATTGATACGCGCCTGGCACCCTCCCCTGTGGACGGGATCACCAACTACGCCGCCGACCATCGCTGCGACCTCATCATCATGGGCCGGCGCGGCTTGGGCGCCCTGCGCGGCATGCTCGGCAGCGTGAGTTACGGCGTTCTGCGTTCGTCCGAGATTCCCGTCCTCACGGTCAAGTAGTCCCCAACTGAAAGCAGCCCCTCATGTGAGGGGCCGCTTCGCGTGATGCTCTGGTGAGCGAGGTTACTTGGCCAAGCGCTCGACGTCCAGCGAAATCATATACTCCTCGTCCGTGGGAATGACCACGACGGTGACGCTAGAGCCGGCAGCGGAAATGACGCCGCCCTTGCCGCCCACGCACTCCCTGTTCTTGGCGCGATCAACGCGAACGCCGAGCCACTCGAGGAACTCGCAGAACGCCTGACGGGTCGCCCAGTCGTTCTCGCCAATGCCACCAGCGAAGGTGATGGTGTCGACGCCGGCCATGGAGAAGATCATGGAGCCGGAGTGCAGCATCGCCTTGTAGGCGAACAGGTCGAGCGTGAACAGCGCCTTCTCGTCGCCCTCGAGCGCCGCCTCGCGAATGTCGCGCGCATCGCTCGTCTTCTCATACATGGCGAGGATACCGGACTGCTTGTTCATCATGGTATCGACCTCGTCGGCGGTGTAGCCACCCACGCGCTGCAGGTAGCAGACGGTGGCGGGGTCGATGGAGCCGCAGCGGGTGCCCATCATGAGGCCGTCGAGCGGGGTCAGGCCCATCGTGGTGTCGCGGCACACGCCGTCCTCGATGGCGCACAGGGAGCTGCCATTGCCCAAGTGGCAGGACAGCAGGCGGTGGCAGCGGTCGCCGAGCATCTCCTTGGCGGTCTTCCACTCATAGCGATGGCTCGTGCCGTGCGCGCCGTACTTGCGCACGTGGTACTTCTCGCGAACCTCGCGAGGCAGCGGGTAGGTGTAGGACATCTCGGGCATGCCCATGTGGAAGGAGGTGTCGAACACAGCGACGTTCGGAATACTCGGATAGGCATCGCGGCAGAACTCGATTACGCCGGCCTCAGCGTAGTTGTGCAGGGGGGCGAGGGGCGCCACCTCGTAGATCTTGGCGAGCACGTCGTCGTCAACGAGGGCAGAATCGGTGAAGTGCCAGCCGCCCTGGACGATACGATGGCCGATGGCGTCCATTTCGAAGCCATGCTCGTTGATAAGATCGATGACCATGCGAACGGCCGTGCCGTGATCGGGTAGAACAACGGCCTCCTTGGCCTTTTCCCCACCCTCGCTGTGACCGAAGATTCCCTCTTCGAGGCCGATCTTCTCGCAGTTGCCCTTGGTGAAGACCTCGCGAGTCTTGGTGTTCATGAGCTGGAACTTGAGACTCGAGCTACCGGCGTTGAGAACGAGGACGTTCATGACACTCCCTACAAATGATGCGCGGACAATCGTGCGTCGCGCAGGACGTTACAACGGTTCTATCATAGCGCGAATGTGCGCACGCAGGCATCCCACCGCGCGCACAACGCTATTTTGCATGCGGGCCCTGCGGCCTCAAATGAGTCCTTCGCCGAGCGGCTTGCCGCCGAGCACGTGCAAGTGAACGTGCATGACGGTTTGACCGGCGGCCTCGCCCTTGTTCGAAATCACGCGGAAGCCCTCATCGAGGCCCTTGATGCGGGCGACCTCGGCCACTGCGTGCATCATGGCGGCGAGCGTCTCGGCGGGAATGCCATCGATGATGTTGTCGTAGTGCTCCTTGGGAATCACGAGCGTGTGCGCGGGCGCCTGCGGGTTGAGGTCGTCAAACGCGATGACCAGGTCATCCTCGTAGACGATGGTCGAGGGGATCTCGTGGGCGGCAATTTTGCAGAAGATGCAGTCGGACATGGGGCTCCTTTCAATTGTGTTCCCGTGTCGGCAAGGGGGGCATATCGACCCGTGCTCAAACAGTCCTGGCTCGCACGGACCGTCCACCGGACGGTCCGGCTCGTGCGGAACTGCGCGCGGGACGATATGCCCCCTACCGACAAACGACGTCCCCCTCGATTATCGCATCGAAAGGGCGACTACGGGTTGAGGGGATGGCTCTTAGAGGTTGAGGCTGTCGGCGTCATCCGCGGGCTCACCCGGGACAAGCTGATCGGTACCGTCGACATCTTGCAGCAGGACGGAGACCTTTTGCTCGGCCGCTGCCAGACGACCGCGGAGGCTCTTGAGAAGCTCCACGCCGCGCGTGTAGCTCTCGAGTGATTCCTCGAGCTCCATATCACCTGACTCGAGACTGCGGATGATAAGCTCAAGCTCGGTGGACGCCTCCTTGTAGGTAAGCTCCTCAACGTTCTTGCGATCTGCCATGTTCTTCTCCTTACTCGGCGCCACTCCGGGCAACGCGTAGCTTCCTGTATCTTCTCGGCTTATTTCCCAGCATGTGTGATGTTGCGGACAGATGCACTCACTTCGCCGTCGGCCATGCGTACCCGCACTTCGTCACCCGGCGCGAACACGTCCACGCTCGTCGCGACGCGCCCGGCACCGTCGTAGGCGATGGAGTACCCGCGGCCGAGGACCTTGAGCGGCGAGAGCGCATCGAGTGCTGCCGCGTTTTTCCCCAGATCCGCCACGGGGCCGCTCAAGATGATCGAACCCTTGGCACGTAGCTTAGAGGTGTACAGGTCCAGGGCGTGACGTTTGACGCCCAGACCGGAAACGCTCGCCTCCAGGCGCGGTGCCAGGCGGTCGAGCGCACCGGTAAAGCGCTCCTGCGAGCGGTCGCACACGACGGCGAATCGATCCGCCGTCTGCGCGAGCTCGGCACGGCGACGATCGACGACATTCGTGGGGTCGACCAGGCACGGACGCGACGCATAGCCATCGACCTCGAGTGCAAGACGCTCGAGCCGCATGGACATCGCGCGGGAGATCCTCCCCAACATGCCCTCACATTCCGCATCCGCGGAAGCGGTAAGCGATACCAGGGAGCGCTGCAGCCGCTGCTCACGCATATTCAGCACATTAACGAGTTCGGCGAACTCGGGGGCCACCGACTCCGCCGCCGCTGTGGGTGTGGAGCACCGGCGGTCGCTCACCATATCGCAAATCGAATTGTCGGGCTCGTGTCCGATGCCGGTCACCACGGGCACGGGACTGGCCGCGACGGCGCGGGCGAGGGACTCGTCGTTGAAGGTCATGAGATCCTCGAAGGAACCACCACCGCGAACGAGCAGGATGCAATCGGGTGCGGGCGAAATCGCGGCCGCACGGCGCAGCCCCTCGATGAGCTCGGCGGGAGCACCCTCCCCTTGGACCTTCGCCCCCACACAGACGACCTCGACCAGCGGGTTGCGGCGGCGCAGCGTGCGCTTGACATCGTTGACGACGGCACCGGATAGCGACGTGACGACGGCGATGCGCGTGCAAAAGACCGGAATGCGGCGCTTGCGCTCGGGTTCCATGAGGCCCTCGCGGCGCAGCTTCTCCGCAAGTTGGGCAACCTGCTGACGAAGCAGGCCCTCCCCCGCCAAGGTGAAGGAGCTCGCCTTGAAGCTCATCTTCCCCGTGGGCTTGTACAGGTCGAACGTCCCCGTGAACAGCACTTGCAGGCCGTCGCGCAAATCAAAGGCGCGCTTGTCGTACGTGCCCTTCCACACGATGCAATCGAGCGCCGCAGACTCGTCCTTGATCTGAAAATAGCAATGGCCGCTACGAGCGTTTGGACCGCGAAAGCCGGTCACCTCGCCGAGCACGGTGATCTTGGGAATGTCGTGGAGCGCACCGGCGGCGAGCTCTGCCGCTTGCGAGACGGAAAGCGCGTCCTCATCGGGCACCGCGGAAGGTGCCTCGGGCGAGGAGCCCGTCAGGTTCCACGCGTTCATATGCCCTCCTCTCACTCGTATCTTCGAACTCGAACCAGTGTAGCAACGCGTGCGGACAAAACGAAGCACCGCGTGAGCGAGCAGAACCGCACCCGGGCACGCGCCATCCGCCTCGCGGGCGCGTTCCGCCCTCTTGCGGCCGCGCCACGCCCCCTCGCAGCCACGCGCCCCGAGCACGGCCACACAACGGTGCGTGGGGCACCGCGCAGGGGCTGCTCACGTATGGCTGCTCGCGAAGGGCTACTCGTCGCGATTCCTGTTGGTGCGGGCGAGCAGATAGAGCAGCTGCATCACGCTGGCAAGCGCTGCCGCCACGTAGGTGAGGGCGGCTGCGGTGAGCACCTTGCGGGCACCGCGAACGTTGACCTCGCTCATGCCCGAACGCTCGATATAGGCCACCGCACGGCGGCTGGCGTCAATCTCGACGGGGAGCGTAACCAGCTGGAAGATGACGGAGAACGCGAACAGTGCGATGGCGAACGTGGTGAGTCCGGCCACATTCATCATGATGCCGAGTAAGAACACGATGGTCCAAATGTTCTGGGTGAAGTTCACCACGGGCACAAGCGCATGACGGACCTTCATCATAAAATACCCGCTCTCGCGTTGCGCGGCGTGGCCCGCCTCGTGGCAGGCGACCGCGACACTCGCGACCGATCCGCCGCTGAGGTTCTCTCGGGAGAGGTAGAGGTTGTTATCGCGCGGGTCGTAGTGGTCGGACAGGTGACCCGAGGTGCCCCTGATGCCCACGCGACCGCACCCGAGGTCGTCGAGCATGCGACGCGCAACCTGCTCGCCCGTCTCCCCGTCCGAGGCGACTTTGGACCAGCGACGATAGGTCGAGTTGACGTAGTTTTGCGCCATCAGGCCGATAACCGTGGTAACCAGCACGATAACGAGATACAACGGGTCAAATCCAAACCCGTAGCCATATCCATAGCCGTAGTAAGGCATCTGCGAATCCTTTCAAGCACGCGTCCATTCGCACATGCAGGTAGTTCTACCCAAAACAGCGCCCAAGGCGCGGGAGATGGGCGCCCACAATGAAAAGAGAACCAAAAGGGGGTAGGAATGTCGAAAAACGAGGGCGAGAGAGGCTCGATTTTCGACATTCCTACCCTCTACGCAGCGCAAACGGGGACGATTGCGCAATGCGGACGGGGGCGATGAACCCTCCGCTCTTTCAATTGCCGGGCAGACTAGAAGTCCACGGCTCCCTCGCCAGCCATCCACTCGGCCTGGAACTCGGCGTAGCGGCCTTCGATGATGGCCTGACGCGCGCGACGCATGAGGTCGAGCAGGAAGTAAATGTTGTGCTGGGACAGCAGAATGCCGCCGAGCATCTCCTTCTGTGTGACCATGTGGCGGATGAGCGCGCGAGAGTAGCCGCCGGTGCACACCGGGCAGGTGCACTTCTCGTCGATGGGGCGCGGGTCCTTCGCGAACTTGGCGTTCTTGAGATTCATGCGGCCGGTACTGGAGAACGCCGTGCCCATACGGCCGGTACGCGTGGGCAGGACGCAGTCGAACATGTCGATGCCGCAGCCCACGCCGCGCACGAGCGTAGTGGGGTTGCCCACGCCCATGAGGTAGCGGGGCTTGCGGCGCGGCATGTGCTCGGACACGAGCGGCTCGAGCGTCTCGAACATGACCTCGTGGGGCTCGCCCACGGAATAGCCGCCGATGCCGTAGCCGGGAAAGTCGCCGATCTCCTCGAGGTGCTTGAGGGAGCGCAAGCGCAGATCGAGGTGCATGCCGCCCTGGACGATGCCGAACAGGGCCTGGTCGTCGCGGGTATGGGCCTTGTAGCAGCGCTCGGCCCACATGCTGGAGAGCTCGACGGCGCGCTCCACGAACTTGCGCGTGGCGGGGTACCCGGGGCACTGGTCGAGCTGCATGCAGATATCGCTGCCGAGCTTCATGGCGATTTCCATGTTGTCCTCGGGCGTCCAGAAGACGTGAGAGCCGTCGTAATCGGTGGCGATGAAGCGCACACCCTCGTCGGTGAGCTTGACTGCGTCGGAATGGGAGAAGATCTGGAAGCCACCCGAGTCCGTGAGGATGGGGCCGTGCCAATTCATGAAGTCGTGCAGGCCCCCGAGCTCCGCCACGGTGTCCGCGCCGGGGCGCATGGCGAGGTGATAGGTATTGGCGAGCACGATCTGGGCGCCAAGGTCCTTGACCGTCTCGGTGGGGATGCCCTTGACGTTCGCCTTGGTGCCCACCGGCATGAAAATCGGGGTCTCGATATCACCGTGCGGCGTGTGTAGAATGCCCGCACGGGCATGCGTCTTGGGGTCTTCGGCGACGATCTCGTACTTGAACAGGGACTGATCCATGAAACGGCTCCTCGGTTATTCGGTGCCGGGCGCACACGGGGCGATCACCCTTCCGTGCGAGGCGCTCCCGCGAAGGGGACCTCGCATCCGCGCGCCGGCGGCACCGCGCGATATCAGCCGCTTATTGTACTATCGGGCACGCCCTTTCCGCGCACTCCCGCCTGAGCAGCACAAAATATGTCTGTCCAAACCCTTTTACATCTGTCGTTTTGCCTACTCCGCGCCCGGTAGTCCGTTATTTGCGCCGCGGTTGGGACGCTTGAGAGAGAGGAGCTGATCGCGCACCTGCTCGCACTGGGAAATCGCCTTGTCAACGCGCCCCTTCGACTCCATGATGCGCTGCTGGACCATGGCGTCCATGAAGGCGTTGTCGAACAGCCAGTCGGCAGTGAGGAGGAAGTCGCCGACGTCGGGGCCGAGCCCGGCGAAGCCCTGAACGTCATCCAGCCCGTCTGCCAGGCGTGCCAGTGACGCTTGAGCAGCGGAGAGGTGGCGGCGCGCGGCCTGCATCTTGTCGTGCTTAATCAGTGAACTAAAGAATCCCCCACCGAAGATGTCAAACCATCCCCAGTTGCCGGCGCTCTTGAGATCACGCGCCGCGGCGTCAAGGCAGTTAAGCGCGTCCTCCACCGCCGTGAGCGCCTCATCAATCTCGATATCCTGACGTGCCATCGTCTTCCCTTCCAAGTCGGTTGCTCAATTCTACCCGCTATGGACCCGTTCGTTCTTCCAAGCGCAGGGATGGCGGCATTGCATGCACCAGCCGATGGCAAATCAGCCGACTCCGAGTGCGCGAGACGCGCCACGAGCATACGGAACGGGCGAGAGACAGGACAAGTTGAGGTTTTTCGTATCGATATCGAGAAATAGAAAGTAGCGACAACAGTGGCAAGCGCATGACCTGTGGCGATTATGGACGCAGAGCCGCCCCTACTTCACGAAACCAATTTTCAATACGAAAAAGCTCAAGTTTGTGAGCAATGAGCGACTTGCGAGCCGCTTCGGCCACGGGAAAGGCGGCTTGCGTGCCGTTTCGACCATGGAAAGGCGGCTCAGACTTACGGGCAGTCGGCTCACCCTTGCGGAAAGGCGGCTCGCCTCGCCTCGCGAAGCCATGCAAAAGCCTCCCACCCCCAGCTTTTGCCTCTTGCCGGGAAATGGGAGGCCGAATGCGGGTCCGTCCGACCGAATCGCACGCCAATCCAGTCGCCCCTTGCCAATGGGAACATGAACGCATCGATTACAACCCAAAGCACGCCTTGATTCCACCCGTCAAAGGCGGTAACGATTCGGTGCTAGGCCGTTCGCCGGGGGCGATTGCCACATCGGCATCAGGTCCGCCGATGTGGCCTTGCAACGCAGTCTTGCCTTACGGGCGCTGGCCCATGCCGCCCTCAAGTGTGAGGGTCTCGCCGTTCATGTACTTGAAGTCGGGTCCGCACAGCTGAACGACGACGCGGCCGATCTCGGTCTCGACGTCACCGTAGTGGCCCGCCGGCGGCATGTGGACGTTGGCCTCGAAGGCCTCAGGATACGCGTTCTGGAAGTTCTCCAGCTGGGCGGTCCAGGCAAGCGGGCAGACGATGTTGACGTTGACGCCGTCCTTGCCCCACTCGTTCGCGGCAACGCGCGTCAGGCCGCGGATGCCCTCCTTGGCGGCGGCGTAGGAACACTGACCGTAATTGCCGAACAGGCCGGCACCGGAGGCGAAGTTCACCACGGAGCCCTTGGCCTCTTTAAGATGCGGATAGCACTTCTGCATGTAGAGGAACGTCGCGTACAGTCCGGAGTACAGGGCCAGGTCGAACTGCTCCATGGTGTGGTCGGCAATGGTGACACCGGATGCAGAGGCCTGGGCGTTGTTCACGAGCGCGTCGATACGACCGAACTTGGCAATCGCCTCGTCGATGACGTGCTGCACGATAGCCTCATTGTCCTGGCCGGCGGAGACGTCTGCCTGGACGGGAAGGACCTCGATGCCGTACTCGGCCTCGAGCGATTCCTTGGCCGCCTCGAGCTTTGCCACGTTGCGGCCAGTGATGACGAGGTTGGCGCCCTCCTTGGCGAATGCGATGTCAATGCCGTAACCGATGGATCCGGCGGAACCATCCTGGAGCGTGGCCTTGCCGCCACCCGTGACGATTACGGTCTTACCGGTGAAAAGCCCCATGTCTTTCTCCTCTCAATTAATTATTGCGCAGGCAACTGCACACAACTACCGCAACCATACCCCTCTTACACCTCACGCAATCAAAGCCGGCAACGCTGTTCGTTAAGCGGCGTTCCGCGATTCGCCAAACGGATAAACAAGACCGCCCATTCCCAGAGGCAGCGCTAAGACAAGTATGCGAAAACGTCTTGGAATCAAGGTAGCCAAAGCCATGCGTCCGCACCGCGCCGTATGATAGAGCCATACGAACGGCGGGCATCGACCGCATGCGAAAGGGGCACCATGAGCGAACGTGACGATATGCAGCCTGTTGATGCGACGTCAAACCCAAACGACGAGACGGCAACCAACAGCGACTCAGCCAAAGAAGTACACGCAGATGGGGTCGCAGTCGAGCCCGAAAACCGAGCCATTGAGCCGACCGGTTCGGCCCGTTCGGCCAATTCGACAGGTTCGGCCATCTCGGCTGATTCGACCGGCGCGACCGGCACCACCGAGCCAGCCGGCTCAACCGATTTGGCCAACATGCCTGACCGGACAGAAACCAACGCCGCGCGGGCAGTAGGTGCGTTCTTTGCAGAGGGCGTGGCGAGCATGAAGGAGATGAGCGCAGCCCATCGCGCTCACAGCGAGGCGCGCGGAGAGCTCGAGCGCCTGGACAACACCATAGCCGCTCGCGAACGCGAACTCGCGCGCCGCCGCGACATCGAGTCGCGCCATGACGAGATCGTCGCAGAAGAAACAGCTCGCAAGAACGCCGCCGTTCAGGCACGTGAGGCCGCCGAGGAGCGTCGCGCCGCAATAGCCGCAGAAGTCGCCGAACTCAAAAACAACCTGGAGAAGATGCGAGACGAGGACGCCTCCGTTGAGCGTCGCCTCAAGTCCGCCGTCGATGCGGCGGAGGACAAGGAGCGGTCATCGCGCGAATCCGGCAAACGCCTTCAGCGTCGGCTCGATGATGCGCAGGCGAATCTCGAGCGTACGGTCAAGGAGCACGACGAAGGCGTCTCGGCCGCACAGCAGACGGTCAAGAGCGCCGAGTCGCTGCTGGCGACGCTCAATGCCGAATACGCCGAGATCCAGCGCAACCCTTCCGCCAATCCCGCTGGGTACTCCGTGCGCAAACGCGAGCTCGAAGATGAGATCTCCGACGCGGCGTGCGCGCTGCGAACGGCAAAGGATGACGTTCCGCGCATCGAACAAGAAACCCAAGCGGCAATTGACGAGGCTCGCGCCGCCGTCGCCGAGGCAGAGAAGCCCATGGCGTCGGCACGCGAGGCATTCAACGCCGTCGCAGCGGCGGCGGACCGCGCGCGAGATGCGTACAGCGAGGCGAAAGATGACGCCGAGAAGCGTCAGAAAAAACTGCGTGGCGAGATTTCCGAACGCGAAAAGGAGGCAAAAGCCGAAGAGCACGCCGCCCAAGTTGCGCAAAAGGAGGCGGACGCCGCCCAATCGACGCTTGATGAAGCCAATGAGATCCACGCGCATCCCGAGGCGACCGTATCTCTTGCCCATGCCCTCGAGGCAGATCGTGCCGAGCGCATTGACCGCGTCGCCGAAGTCGAGGAGCTCGCCGCCGCCGAAAAGACCGTCCGCGAGCGCACGCGAGGGGCGCGCTTGAAGCTCGTACTTGCAATTGCCAGCATCGTGCTCGTCGTGGTGCTCATGCTGGTTTGGACGTATCTCGCCCAATAGCCCCATTGCCCCGACGTGACGGCGGCAATCACGCAAAAGCCCGGCCCCCGCTATGAGGAGCCGGGCTTCGACTTGAGCCAAGGGGCCATCGGCCCTAGCGACGGCGCGAACGCGACGCTACTCCACGACCTCGACGAGCTCGATGTCGAAGTTAAGATCGCAGCCTGCCAGCTCGTGGTTGGCGTCGAGCTTGACGCCCTCGGGCGAGACCTCGACGACCGTCACGGGCACGGGCATACCGCCGGGACCCTGCAGGAAGAGCTTCATGCCGACCTCGATCTTCTCGAAATCCGGCACCTGATCGGCCGGGAAGAAGAGGATCATGTCCTCGGAGCGCTCACCGTACGCCTCGGCGGCCGGGATGTGGACGGTCTTCTTCTCGCCCACCTCCATGTCGAGCACGGCGGCGTCGAAGCCCTTGATCATCTGGCCGGCGCCGGCCACGAACTCGATGGGCTCGCCGCGATCGTAGCTGGAATCGAACTGGGTGCCGTCGTCGAGCGTGCCGCGGTAGTGGGCCTTGACCGTCTTACCCTGGTTGGACATGTGCATCCTCTTTCAATCGTAGTAATCCCCGCCCGGATGAAGGCGGAAGGCTTGCAAAATGGCCGAAGGCGAGTTCAGGCCTCCCCGCCGGCACGTTGAACCACTATACCCGAGGCTCGAGCAGCTCATGCAGTATGCGCTCCCGATTATTGATAAAGAGCTCCGTGACCTGATAGCTCTCAGTCTCCTCGTAACCGATCTCATGCAACTCACCATCGTCAAATGAGATGATGCGCGCACCCGGAAGCCCCAAGAGAATGGGCGAGTGCGTGGCCACGATGAGCTGGCTGCCGTGATGTGCAAGCTGGTCCATCTCGTACAGCAAGGTCAGCTGCCGCGCAGGCGAAAGGGCCGCCTCGGGCTCATCGAGAAAATACAGGCCATTGTCCCTGGAGCCGTCTTGGATGAATCCGAGAAACGCCTCCCCATGGCTCATCTCGTGCAGCGGGACCTTTGCGCCTGTAACGGGATTCGTGTACATCGCACCCGGAAGTCCCGGCCTCATGCTGCACCGATCGGCCTCGGACGCGACGTTATAGAAGCTCTCCGCCCGCAAAAAGAAGCTGCTGCGCGGCGCCAAACGCCCCCGCTCCATGTAAATGCCCTCGTGGAGGACGGAATGGGAATCCCTCGTGGCAAACGTGTAGTTGGACGTGCCTCCCTCGGCGTTGAGGCCATACGCGACCGCCATGGCCTCGAGCAGGGTCGACTTACCCGACCCGTTCTCGCCAACGAAAAACGTGACGTTCGAGTCGAAGGCGAGCGAACGCTCGCCCAGCGACGCGAGCGCGGAGATACGGCGCAGGTACTCGTCTCCGTGGACAAGCTCCCACAGAATCGAAACGGAAGATATGAACAGCTCACCATCGAGCATGACGCCCCCTATCGTCCGTGCCCCAAATGCTGTCATTGTACGCGCACGCCAAGACAAAGCCCTCCGTCACGATGAGATGACAGAGGGCTTTCGTCACATGAGGCAGTTCGTTGGTTACTCGGCAGACCCTTTCGCCTCGGCGTTCTTCTTCGGCGGGAGCACCAGGTTCAAGATGATGCCCACGAGCGTGGAGGTGGCCATGCCGGGCAGGGTATAGTCGCCCAACGGGATGGCAATGCCCGCGGTCTCCATGCCCACGCCCAGGATGATGACAACCGAAGCGATCATGAGGTTGCGGTTCACGTCGAAATCCACGCCATTGGACACGAGCATGCGCAGGCCGTTGGAGGCAATGAGGCCGAACAGCAGCAGGCACACGCCGCCCATGACCGGGCTCGGGATGGAGTTGATGAGCGCAGCGAGCTTGGGGCACAGGCCGCCGACGATGAGCGCGAATCCGCCCGCGTACCAGAAGATCTGGGTGGAGTAGACGCGCGTGACGCTCATGACGCCGATGTTCTCGGCATACGTGGTGGTGGGAGGACCTCCCAGGAAGCCCGAGATCATGGTGGACAGGCCGTCGCCGGCGAGTGAGCGCGGCAGCAGCGGGCGATAGTCCTTGTCGACAATCTCGCCCACGGCGAGCAGGTGGCCGATATGTTCGATGACCGTGACCACGGCGACCGGCGCGATGAGCGCGATGGCGCCCATGTCGAACTTGGGGAAGCTGATGCTGGGCAGGCCGATCCATGCGGCCTGGGCGATGGGCGCGAAATCCACCATGCCGAACGCCACGGCGACCGCATAGCCCACGATGATGGCGAGCAGCACCGGCACCGTGCCGACGATGCCGCCGCGCCCGGAAAAGATCACCGCCGCGAGCAGCGTGACGGCGGCGACCAGGGCGCCCTGCGGGTTGAACACCGATGCACCCGCGGCGTCGGTACCCATAAAGGCCATGTTGGCGGCGGTGGCGGACAGACCCACGCCGATGACCACCATGACGGAGGCAACGAGCACGGGCGGCAGCAGGCGGTCAAGCCAGCCCGTGCCGACGAGCTTGATGATGCCCGCCACCACGAGGAACACTGCGCCCGCCACAATCACACCGGACATGGCGGCGTCGAGGCCGCGCGTGGCGCCCACCGCGAGGATGGGGCTGATGAAGGCGAACGAGCTGCCCAGATAGCTGGGAATCTTGTTGCCGGTCACGAGCAGGTAGCAGATGGTGCCGATGCCCGAGCACATGATGGCGACGTTGGGATCGAGGCCGGTCAGCACGGGTACGAGCACCGTGGAGCCGAACATGCTCATCATGTGCTGGATTCCCAGCGGAATGGCGCGCGCCGGGGAGACCCGGTCGTCGACGCCGATGACCTCGCGTTCGCGGTGGCTCATGGGCGGTCCTTTCTGTAGGCGACAGTTCAGTCTATGGTACCGTGTAACCCGCAACAGAAGTGCGACGACGCGCGCAAGCTAGAAGAGTTTGCGCAGCGATGTGATACGGACTGCAGCTGATCCATCCGTCTCGCCCCGCGACTCGCTGCACCCCAGTTCACGTCAGCCACGTAACCCGCGGCCGAGGCCGCTCGTCCATACGCGGTGCACCAGCGGCGCGACAAGGCGCCACCAACCAAAGGCCCGCCGACCTCGAAAGGAGCCCGCAACGCATGAGCGACACCCGCCTCGTCCTCACCCTGCACGCCGATGGGCTCGAGATCCCCGTCAAGGTCACTCGCAAACACGTAAAGAACCTCAACCTGCGCGTCCGCGGCGACGGGTCGGTCGCACTCAGCATTCCACAGCGCCTCTCCTTCACCCGCGCGCAGGCGTTTCTGGACTGCAAGGCAAGCTGGATAATCGAACGCGTCCGCCGCGCCCAGATGCGGAACACGCGTATTTCCCCAACCGAGGGGGAAAGCGATGGCGATGGACGAACCTCGTACCCGCTGTGGGGAGACCTCACGCCCCTCGGCTTCGATCACGGCAGTCAAGACTTCATCGACAACCTCTACCGCGAAGAACTGGGGCGCGTCCTTCCCCGCATCGCTGCTCGACTGGAGCGGAGGATGGGCGTCCGCGCCTCGCGGTGGAGCATCCGCACGATGAAAACCCGATGGGGCTCGTGCACCCCGTCCACAGGCGCCATTCGCATCAACGCTCGCCTCGCCGCCTATCCGCCCGAATGCCTTGAGTTCGTGGTCGCCCATGAACTCGTCCACCTGCTGGAACCCAGCCACAACGCACGCTTCCACGCATTACTCGACGAATTCTGCCCCGACAACCGGGCTCTCGCCCAGCGTCTCAGGCAAGGCCCCGTTTCGCCTGACACGGAGAAGCGGAGCGATCACGACGACGAGCTCGAGGCAAAACTGCCTATGGCTGATTTGTAATTACCCCGGCATATCTCCCACAATGAAAAGGACGCCTCCGAAGAGACGTCCCTGCTGCAAATTGAGTTGCTTGTTACGAGCGAACGAATCGCCCCTCGAAACTCGAAGCTACTCCTCGACGAGCTCGAACTGATCCGGGCCAACGCCGCAGACGGGGCAGACATAATCCTCGGGCAGCTCGGGAGTGTCGACCTCGACCTCGAAACCGCAAACAACGCAAACGAACTTGTAAGTCTTGTCAGCCATGATTGGCTCCTTTCACAGGCGATTGAACGTAGGTTGAGTATACCCAAGTTTACCGAACATGAGACACGCCAAGCTTCCCATGAACGATCTCGGATCTCCCTCAAACGTTCCGATATGTTATCGGAATGGTTTCCTATTATCAAGCAGTTTCTCTAAGGATGCGACGCATCGGGCAGCGCGCAGTAACCGTCCCGCTAGACTTCAAGCCGGCCATGCCAGCGGGGACGCTACCCCTGATACGAACTCGCTTTGGGGGGCGTCTTGCCTTTGAGCGTGCTGTGGTAGTAAGCATACGTGAGAGGAGGCTCATCGGAAAGCCGCTCGGCTTGCACGACCTCGCCGACGAACAGATAATGTGTCCCCACGTCGACGCTGTCGATCAGCTTGCATGCATATACCGCGCACGCGTGCTCCGGACAATAGGGGCTCCCCACCTCCGAGATTGCCGTCTCGTATTTCTCGAATTTGTCATAGGTGTCACTGGAGCGAAAGCCGAAGTTGCCGATGTAGGGCATGTCCGCCGTTTGATCGATTGCGGTAACTGTGAACGCCCCCGCCTTTGCGATGACCCCAGATGTCACGTTGTCCTTGTGCACCGCGACGGTCATGCGAATGGGCTCGGCGGTCACCTGCACCGCCGTATTGACCACGCATCCCGCCTTGGTGCCGTCCGCCTCTGCAGACACGACATACAACCCATAGCTCATCGCGAACATCGCCGTGGAATCGATAGCCATGACATTCCCCTTTCTCAAATGTCTCGCGTGCCACGCGCTTATCACCAGTATAGGGATTACAAAGGCGCGGGGACGGTCGCATCCGTATGAGTCGGTGGGAGGGACGTCGAACGCGTCCGCGCAGGCAGCGTCCATTGCATGGGCATCGAATGCCGAGAGCCTCAAACGCAAACGGGCACCCGATCGCACATGGGTGCCCGTCTGAAGGAAAATGGGCGATTACCGGCTACGTTGCTTGAGAGCCCGATCGATCTCGCGCTGCACGTCGCGCTTGGCCATGTCCTCGCGCTTGTCGTACAGCTTCTTACCTCGGCCAAGGCCAAGCAGAAGCTTGACACGGCCATCCTCGTTGAAATACAACTCCAAGGGCACGAGCGCCACCCCGCGCGTGCGCAGTTTACCGTCGAGATAGTCGATCTGCTTGCGGTGAAGCAGCAGCTTGCGACGGCGATCGGGATCACGGTTGAAAATCGATCCGTTGGAATACGGATGAATGTGCACGTTATGAAGCCAGCACTCGCCGTTGCGGATAAGGGCGAAGGAGTCCGTGATCTGACAGGCGCGTTCACGCAGGCTGCGTCCCTCGGTACCGGCAAGCTCGACCCCACACTCGAAGGTCTCGTCAATAAAGTACTCATGATGAGCCGAACGGTTCTTGGCGATAAGCTTCTTTTCCCTGCGCGGCTTACGAGCAAATCCGTCTGCCATAGTTACTCACCTCCCTGTTCGTTGGAAAGCTCCGCGTCAGACTCGCGAATGAGGCGAAGGAGGGCCTCACACGCCGGAGCTCCGACCAAATCGCGGGCGAGCAGGGTGAGGCGCGTGGCCTCATTGCGGTCGCCCTCATCGGCCGCGTCCGTTGCGCACATGAGCAGGCACACGGCGATCTCGGCATTGGCACCGGTTGCCAGGCCCTCCCCCTCGACCGCAGCGTTCGCATCGGCATCGGAGAGCTCGGCGAGTTCGGGATGCTCACGGTCAAGGTGCGAGGCGAGAGCCGTGGCGGCGGCGTCATCGGCGCACGCGCGAATCGCCGCCCGACGGCAACCCTCCGCGGCGGGGAGCTTATCGCAAGACAGGAAAAAATGGCCCAAATTCGCAAAGGCACGCGCAAGCGCTTGCGGAGTCGTGGCACGCTCGAGAACTGAAGCCGAAAGCGCCGCCCACTCCCTGGTGTCCCCGAGCGCACGATAGACCTCGGCGAGGTTCAGGCGGTGGGCGCAATTCATGGGATTCCAGCGCACGGCCTGCTTGAGCGCATCGCGCGCAAGCTCATAGTCGCGTTTTTGCACGTACACATAGGCAAGTGCCGCATAGAGACGATCGAGCGGAGCGTCTACCTGCGTGAGCTCGCGGGGATCCTGCTCCACGCGACGATAGGCAAGACGCTCGAACGGGTTGGCAAAGCTGAACCATTGGCGTGCCTCGGTGGCGATGCAAGCGGTATCGGCATACTCACCAGCCTCGGCGGCAAGTTCCTCGAGCAGCATGCGCGCCGTATCGAGCTCGCCTTCCGCCAGCAGATCCTCGGCATAATCGATGTCATGCGCCGCAATGGGCATATCCATGGTGTCCTCCTAGAAAAGAGTCGAGGCTTCAGTGTAGCGCAGAAGCGTACAGGTACGAAACACACGAAAGACCCGGTGCCGGACGCCCCATCTCATCGGCATACGGGAGCCCTCACGGGCTAGCGATTGGGGCCCTCGATATGGATGAGTTTGAAATCCAGGTGCCCACGCAACACGTCGACGGAAGCCACCTCGATTATCGCACGCTGCCCGAGCTCGATCACCGTGCCACTCGATTCACCCACAAGACGCAGGCGGATGTCGTCGTACTCCCACCACTCGGCACCAAGCGCCGCCATGCGCATCAGGCCTTCGGCACCCGTGTCATCCAAACGCACGAATGCGCCCATGTCCGAAATCCACGAAACCGTTCCAGCAAAGCGCTCCCCCACGCGCCCCGCGAAGAACTGTGCGACCTTGATTTTTTGCGAGGCCGTCGCCGCCGCGTCGGCAGCACGCTCGTTGTCGCTCGCCTGTCGGCAGAGTGCGGAACACACCTGCACGAGCGACTGGGGACCCTTGCCCACGAGACGGGGGGATCGGGTCGCAGCCTCCTTTTTCCCCAGCTCCCGCTTGGCAAGTGCCACTTTGAGCACGCGATGCACCATAAGGTCGGGGTAACGGCGGATGGGGCTCGTGAAGTGACAGTACGCGCGGGCACCGAGCGCATAGTGCCCGCCGTTCTCCGACCGGTACACAGCACGCTGCTGAGCACGCAGGAGCAGGGCGTTCACCAGCGGTGCCATCGGCGAGCCATGGGCATCGACGACCGCGCTGGCGATGGCACGCGGCTCCCCCAGCATGATGCCCGCTGCAAGACCACCCTCAAGTGCACCGAGTTCGGTGAGCGTCTTGACGGCAGAGGCTAGCGTGTCTGCCGAGGGCTCCTCATGCACGCGGTACGCCGCAGTCAGATTGTGGTCGGAGAGGAACTCAGCGACGCATTCGTTGGCGAGCAACATCGCCTCTTCAACCAAGCTGGTGGCGGCACTACGTTCGCGCGTGACGATGTCGATGGGAATGCCCTCGTCATCCAAGAGCACGTGAACCTCGGACGTCTCGAAGTCGATCGAGCCGCGCTTACGACGAACCTCACGCCGAGCGCAGGCAAGCGCGTCTGCGTTTCTGAGGAAGGAGGCGAGGGCGACGCCAGAGACGCGAGCAGCGTCGAGGGCGGCGTGGGCACGGCGAACGGTCGCAGCGTCCGCCGTGCCAGGTTCAGGCGTCCGTGGGCAATCAAGCGCGTCGCCGGCCCCACAGCCCGGTCCTCCATGAACGGGCGCGGGCACAGAGTCGTCTACAGCAGACGCCGCAGCGGGAACATCTCCAGCAAGCAGGTTGTCTGCCGCACCGTAATCCAAGCGCACGCGCGAGCGAATCACGCTCGGATACGCTTCATACGCACGAACGCGGCCCCGCGCGTCGAGTTCGATATCGACGGTAAAGGCGAGCCGGTCCTCATTGGGCCGCAGCGAGCACAAATCGTTGCACAGGCGCTCGGGAAGCATGGGCAACACGCGGTCGGCAAGGTACACCGATGTCGAGCGGCGACGCGCCTCCAGGTCAATCGAGCTTTCCCAGTCAACGTAATGGGACACGTCAGCGATGTGCACGCCGAGCATCCACCCGCCACGCACGGTGCGCGCAACGGAGATCGCGTCGTCAAAATCACGAGCATCGACGGGGTCGATCGTGATGGCGAACCTATCGCGGATATCGCGACGCAGCGGATCGGCCAAAGCGGCATCGACATCGACCGAGAGCCCCGCGGCCTCATCGATCGCTTCCTGAGGGCACCCGTCCGTAAGTCCATACCGCGCCATGATGCACTCGATGCCCAGGCTCGGCTCGTTGGCATCGCCGATACGGCGCTCGATGGTGACCACACCGGCCTCCGCACGGGAAGGATATTCGACGATGTGCGCTGCGACGATATCGCCTGGCGTGACCTTGAGACGCGCAGGGGAGTCATCAGAGGGAAGGACGAAGAAATCCTGCTTGATGCGCGCGTCGAGCGGACGTACGGCGCCCAGAGGACCAGCCAGCTCGAAGGTGCCCACAACGGCCTCGGCCGCACGCTCGATCACGTGCTCCACAACCGCGCGACGAGCTCCGCCGCGACCGCGATGCAAGCTTACGTACACACGGTCGCCAGGCATCGCCTCGCGCATCGAGCGCGAGCCCAAGCGGTACGTACCCTCCGCTGTCTCGACCTCGGCGCGCGAGTCATACACGCGCACCGTCCCCGTGAGCCCCGGCAACCGCCGCGACCGAGCAGGCCCGTGCCGTCCGTTCTTCCCGCGCTTTCCTCTACCCATGCATTCCTCTCGTCCAAATAGAGCCGATTCAAACCAGCTCTCTTGTACCCAAACCCAAGGGTGCCCGACAAACCCTCAACCGAACCTCAGGTCACTGCACACCAGCCCCGTCCCCGGCAAAACCCGAGGCCGCCACAACAAAGACCCCGTCAGACCCAACGTCAACCCCACAACACCAAACCCCCGCCACCACGCGCGCAGCGCCGTGAGAGCAGGAGACCCCCTGGGTCATCCCTAAGTAAACATTCCGCAGGCCGCCGAGCAAAGCTCGCCGGCCGAGGACGTTTACGTTGGATGACCCAGGGGGTCTC
>NZ_DAWDUX010000022.1:25473-38921 GCF_052346665.1 Collinsella sp. | reverse complement strand
GAGGCCGCTTAGCGGTTATGATTTATCGCGTCCAAGTTTCGGGGCGCAGTTCACAGGGCGCCCCGGTCTATTGCTTAAAAGGGGTTGCGATGACGCAAATACACAAATGCGGGGATAAAAGTTGGGGTACGCGAGTAAGGATGAGATTGGCCGCAATAAAACCGCAGGTCAGGATTTTATTAAAACAATGACTATAAGGTGCGTGCGCGATTTATCCCCGCATTTGCGTATTAGTATGGTCCACGGGCCAGAACAGCGGGGTCTTTTTCGCTCCATGGCGTGTGCTGCGTGCAATATTGCGAGTATTCTGCAGAAAGTATTGATAGTTACCAGTACACGTGTTGTTTTTCTCACGACCGTAGTATAGTTCTGCTCCAACAAAGGCAATAGTAAGGTCAAAGGGTGGTTCGAGCGTGAAGAAGGCCTTCCAGATCTTTAAACGAGACCTCAAGCGGTTGCTGCACAATCCCGTGGCGATGGTCATCACCGTTGGTGTGTGCATCATTCCGTCATTGTACGCTTGGTACAACATCGAGGCGAACTGGGATCCGTACAGTAACACCTCCGGTGTGAAAATCGCCGTCGCCAACGAGGACGAGGGCGTTGAAAATGAGTTGACGGGGTCGCTCAACGCCGGTGAGCAGACGGTCGAGCAGCTCAAGGAAAACGACGACCTGGGCTGGGTCTTCACTGATGCGGAAAGCGCGAAAGAGGGCGTGTACAGCGGTGAGTACTACGCCGCGATCGTCATTCCTAAGGACTTCAGCGAAAAGCTCACGAGCATGCTCACAGGCGACTTTGAGCAGCCCGAGCTCACGTACTACGTGAATGAGAAGAAAAACGCCATTGCCCCCAAGGTGACCGATACGGGCGCCGAGACCATCGAGGAGCAGCTGAACGAGACCTTCGTCGCAACGGTCAGCAACACGCTTGTCGAGCAGGCGCAAAAGCTCGGGGTCGACGTGGACGCGGCGGGGGAGCGCGCGGAGCAGGGCGTGCTCGCGAATGTCTCCGATTCCGTCGACGCCCTGCAGCGTGTGCGCGAGGGCCTTGGCGGCATGGCGACTACCATCGACGACGCCAAGGTTGCCGCAACGAGTGCCAAGAGCTCGCTGGCCGGCATGAACGCCGAGACGCCTGCGCTTGTCGATGCGCTCGACAAGGGACACCAGCTTCTGGGCACAACACGTTCGGCCGCGGGCGAGTTCCACACCGCGCTGTCCACCGCCCTTGCCAATGGAGCGGTCCAGCTGGGCAGCGCTTCCTCGAAGGCAGACGCTGCTGTTGGTTCAATGGCGGGCGCCGTCTCGGCTGCTAAGACCAAGATCGATATATCGCTCTCCAACTTCCAAGCCGTGATCGATTCCAATTCGCGCGCTCTTGAGGCCCTGCGCAACCTCAACAATTCGGCTCTGGGCTCAAACGGCGATATCGAGGCCTTCATCCGCGACCTTGAGAACCAAAATGCCGGTCTGCAGTCTGCCAAAGACGCGCTGCAGACGCAAAGCGATGCACTCGGCCAAGACGTCGATGCCGCGACCACCGCGACGGACGCTATCAACACCGCCGTGCAGGGCAGCGTCGAGAACCTGGGTAAGACCCAGCAGACCCTCAACTCCAGCGTCATTCCCCAACTGAGTGCGGGTCTCGATGCGTTCTCGAACGTCTCGGGCGACCTGTCGGGCGTCGTGACGAGCCTCACTCCCACCATCGAGCAGTCCATGGGCCTACTTGACCAGCTGAACGCCATGCTCGACCAGACCAAGAGCGCGTTGGCGAGCAGCGATGAAACGCTGGCCGACCTGCAGGCTACGCTTGAGACGGTCAAGACCGACATCGTCGCGCTGCGCAGCTCCGAGGCAACACGCGAGCTCGCGAACCTGCTCGACATGGATCCCGCCGACATCGCAGATTTCATGTCCGCCCCGGTGACCCTCACCACTAAGGCCGTGTATCCGGTCGAGAACTACGGTTCGGGCGTCACGCCGTTTTACACGAACCTGGCTCTGTGGGTGGGTGGCTTTGTGCTCATCGCCATCTTCAAGCTTGAGGTTGACACCGAGGGCGTGGGCCAAATCACGGCCAACCAAGGGTATTTTGGCCGCTGGATGCTCATGGTCCTGCTCGGCTTTGTGCAGTCGGTCATCGTATGCGTGGGAGACTTGGTGCTGGGGATCCAGTGCGGTCACCCCGTGTTGTTCGTGGTCGCGGGCGTGTTCACCTCGTTCGTCTACGTGAACATCATTTACGCGTTGTCGATTGCGTTCAAGCATATCGGCAAGGCCATCGGCGTCATCCTCGTCATTGTGCAGATCCCGGGTTCCTCAGGCATGTACCCCATCGAGATGATGCCCGACTTCTTCCAGGCCCTGCACCCGCTGCTGCCCTTCACCTACGGCATTAACGCGATGCGCGAGACCATAGGCGGCATGTATGGCATGAATTACCTGTTCAACCTCGGTGTCCTTGTGCTGTTTTTGGCGGGGGCGTTCGCGGTGGGCGTGTGGCTGAGGCCTAAGCTCCTCAATCTCAACTTGTTGTTCGACCGCGAGCTTTCGGGCACGGGTGTGATGATTTGCGAGCACGACGACATGCCGCGCGAGCGTTTCTCTGTGCGCAACGCCGTGCGGGCGCTGTTTGACACGGAGGCGTATCGCCGTGAGATTCTCGAGCGCGGCGCGCGCTTCGAGCGCCGGTATCCGCGGCTTATCAAAGCGGGCTTCTGCCTGGTGCTTGGTCTGCCCGTGCTGCTGTTCGTGCTCACGGCAACGCTTGACCTCGACATCGACGGCAAACTCGTGATGCTCGTGCTGTGGATCGTTGCCATCATCGTGGCGGATGCCTACATGATCTTTATCGAGTACCTGCGCGAAAGCCTGAATTCACAGGCGCGTATGACCTCGCTGCCCGATGACGAGCTGCGCGAGGAGCTGGGCCGCACCTATGTGCGTGGGGTTCCGGCTCGCGTCGTTGGGACGGGCCTGGATCACGGCATTGCCGGAGGCGCTCCTGCGCACATCACCAACGGAGACGCCCCGAAGGGAGGCGAGGAGTAGATGAAGAAGATCATTGCCCTGCTCAAGCAGGATCTCTCGAGGGTGCGCGGCAGCGTGGTCGCATGTATCGTCGCAGTGGGTCTCGTGATTGTGCCTACCCTTTACGCCTGGTTTAACATTGCGGGCAGCTGGGATCCTTACGGAAACACGGGCAATCTCAAAGTCGCGGTGGCGAACTCGGACGAGGGCTACCTGAGCGATCTTATCCCCGTGCGCGTGAACATCGGCGACACGGTCGTCTCGTCGCTACGTGAGAACGACAACATCGACTGGGTCTTCGTCAAGGAGGGCGAGGCGGTCGAGGGCGTGCGTTCGGGTGAGTACTACGCTGCCGTCGTAATTCCCGAGGATTTCAGCTCCCGCATGATGACGGTCTTTTCGAGCGATGCCGAGCACGCCGAGATCGTGTACTACGAGAACCAAAAGGCCAACGCCATCGCGCCCCGCGTGACCGACAAGGCCGCGAGCACGGTGCGCAAGCAGATCGACGAGACGTTCGCCGAGACTATCAGCGAGGTGGGACTGGCCACCACGTCGAGCCTGCTCGATTACCTGGACGGCGATCAAATCGCCAACTACGCGGCGAACCTGGGCAGCACTCTTACGGCGGGCATCGAGACGTTGCGCGATGCGTCCAAGACGGCGACCGAGTTCACGGGGGTCCTGGGCTCCTCCACAGGCCTTTTGGATTCTGCGGGCGACCTGTTGTCTCAGACGGGCGAGGCCAGTTCGAGCGCCGAGGCACTGGTGAGCGATGCCAAGACGGGCCTTGCCAACATGGATGCCGCTCTCGATGGCGCGGTTGACGCCATCAACGGGGCGCTGGCCGACAGCGCGGGTGACTACGAAGCCGCCGCCACGGCCATAGGGAACGCGTTCGCCACCGTGGATGAACACGTGTCGACTACCTGTACGCAGCTGCGTAGCGCCTCGTCGAAGATAGCGGGACAGGCGGCAGATGCCCGTGCCGTGCAGAAGAAGATCGCCGCCCTTGAGGACAAGGTCGACAGTCTGCCGATATCAGATGCGGCAAAGGCCGAGCTCATTCAGCAAATCGACATCGTGGCCAACACGGTGGGCAACGTCGCTAACCAGCAGGAACTGCTCGCGCAGCACCTCTCGGATGCCGCCGATTCCCTCGAGGCGGGTGCCACCGATGCTCGCGAGCAGGCAGAAGCCGTCAAGGAAAACCTCGCTTCTGCCAAAAACGACATCTCATCGATCAAGGATTCCTACAAGGAGACGCTCGAGCAGGAGATCGCGTCGCTCGCCGATGCGGTGGAGAGCGTCGCCAAGAGCAGTGAGGACATGGCGAGCAGTCTGAGCACGACCGCCTCCGATCTCTCGACGGCATCCAAGGACCTTTCGAGCGACCTTTCCGATGCGCAAGGCGTGCTTACCAGCGCCGCAACCGACCTGAGTACCTCCGCCGACGGCCTGCAGGAGCTCAAGGACGGCATCGATGCCGCCGTGGCGTCGGGCGACCTGCAGAAGGTGCGGGACCTCATCGGGTCGGACCCGACATCGCTTGCCGAGGCCCTCGCCGCCCCGGTGGCCCTCGACCGCCAGGCCGTGTACCACATCGAGAACTACGGCAGCGCCATGGCGCCGTTCTACACTACGCTGTCCATCTGGGTCGCGGGCATCGTGCTTGCCGCAATGCTCAAGGCGAACGTGGATGAGCGCGATATCCAAGCACTCGCGCCGATTCACCTGCACGAGCTCTATCTGGGACGCTACGCGTTCTTCGCGTTGCTCGCCTTTGCGCAGGCGACGCTCGTGTGTGCCGGCGACCTGATGTTCTTTGGGATCCAGTGTGCCCATCCGCTGCAGTTCCTCCTCGTGGGCTGGGTTGCCGGGTTCGTGTTCAGCAACATCATCTACACCCTTACGGTGAGCTTTGGCGATATTGGTAAGGCGATCGCCGTTGTGCTGTTGGTCATGCAGGTGGCCGGCTCGGGCGGCACATTCCCCATCGAGATGACGGCCGACTTTTTCCAAGGTGTCTATCCGTTCCTACCGTTCACGCATGCCATCAACGCGATGCACGCCGCCATGGCCGGAGCCTATGGGATGGAGTATTGGCGTGAACTCGGTATCTTGGCGTGCTACCTGCTTCCGTCGCTCGCGCTCGGTCTGGTATTCCGCCGTCCCGTGATTCGCGCGAACCAGTGGATCATCGAGAAGCTCGAGGAGACCAAGCTCATGTAGGAGCCTGCGGCGAGCGCACGGCGGCGCGGTCTCAGCCGTTGATTGCCGCGAATCGGGCGTTTTTGTAACGAGTTTCCAGAGGGGTCGAGTAGACAGGTGTTTTGGGCTATCGCCAACTGGGGCTTTGATGCCCAAACCGACCGTCTACTCGGGGCGTCTCGATCTTCGTTACAAAAACGCCCGATTCGCGGCATTGCACCTTCTGCCCATGCCCTCATTTCCAAGGTGCTTTTCTGCGGGGGAGTGCCGGAAACTCGGACGAAACATAACTATGAGAACATGGAGACAATCTGGCATCATCGCATGTGAAAGGGCTCGTATATGGACCAGCAGCAGAACATCGATTTCGTCCTGCGCACCGTCGAGGAGCGCGACATCCGCTTCATCCGCCTGTGGTTCACCGACGTGCTCGGCAGGCTCAAGAGCTTCGCTATCAGCCCTGAGGACCTCGAGGTCGCGTTTGAAGAGGGCATTGGTTTCGACGGTTCCGCCATTGAGGGCTTCACCTCTCCCGACGAGGCGGACATGCTGGCCTTCCCGGATGCCTCCACGTTCCAGATCCTGCCCTGGCGCCCCAAGCACGACGGCGCCGCGCGCATCTTCTGCGATGTCTGCACGCCCGACCGCCAGCTGTTCGCTGGCGATTCGCGCGAGTGCCTGCGCCGCATGTTCTATCGTGCGGAGAAGCTCGGCTACATCATGAATGTGGGCGCCGAGCTCGAGTTCTACTATTTCCCCGACGAGCGCACACCCGAGCCCATGGACAAGGTTGGCTACTTTGACCTCACGCCGTCGGATTCCGCGCGCGACCTGCGCCGTTCCACCGTGCTCATGCTCGAGAAGATGAGCATCCCGGTCGAGTACACCTTCCATAGCTCCGGTCGCTCGCAGCACGGCATTTCCATGCGTCACGCCGAGGCACTCACCATGTCCGACGCCATCATGACGGCCAAGCACGTCATTCGCACCTGCGCCTACGAGTCGGGCATCCACGCCTCTTTCATGCCCAAGCCCATCGCCAAGGGCTCGTCTTCGGCAATGCTGCTTCACCAGTCCCTGTTCGACCGTGAAGGCAACAACGTCTTTTGGGGTGACGACGCCAAGAACCACCTGTCGCCCATTGCCAAGAGCTACATGGCCGGCATCTTGGCGCATGCCTCCGAAATCAGCGCCATCACCAACCCCACGGTGAATTCTTACAAGCGCCTCTCCGCTGGCGTGGGTAACGGCCCGCGGTATGCAACGTGGGGCATGCGCAACCGCTCCGCTATGATCCGCGTGCCCATCTACAAGCCGGGCAAGCAGGTTGCGGCCCGCATTGAGCTTCGCAGCCCCGACCCGATGGCCAATCCGTACTTGGTGAACACCGTCACGCTGGCAGCCGGACTCGACGGCATCAAGCGCGGACTCGAACTGTCCGAGGAGGCGACCTCCGATCTGTTGCGTCTGCCCGAGAGCGAGCTGCGCGCCCGCGGCATCGAGCCGCTGCCGAGAAACCTCGACGAGGCGCTCGACGTCTTTGAAAGCTCCGATTTCATGAAAGACGCCCTCGGCGAGCACATCCATGCGTTCTTCCTCAAGAAGAAGCGCGACGAGTGGAATCGCTTCAACGCCACAGTGACCGAGTGGGAGCTCGATCACTATCTCGCCAATTCATAGGGAGTGGGGCCTCGGTCGGTGATCCTTGCCCGAATATCACCGCCATGTACGTGCTCGACCTGCCTATTTGTTATGATGATGCCGTCGGAGGTGTGAATATGTCCGAAAAGTCTGTGCTATTCATGGCGCGTACCACGCGACTTCATGATTTCGTCCGAACACTCGCCTCGTCCTTAGGTGTCGAGGTGCATATTGCGACCCCAGATTCGCCCGCCGTAGCGCATGATTTCGACCTCCTTATTCTCGATGGCGATGGGGTGCGTTCCGATCGCGTCGATGCCATGGCAAAGTGGCTCGAGCAGCGCGGCGGTGTGCCCATGCTTCTCATGATGGATGAGGAGAACCTCTCCGACTTGCATCTTCCCTCTCATGTCCGCTCCGATTTCATTTGCTCGGGTGCAAGTGACGCCGAGCTCGAAGCGCGCGCCCGCCAGCTTTTGGGCGATGGCGAGACCGTCGCGGTCGACGAAGTCCTCACCGTGGACAACCTCACGATCAACCTTGCCACCTACCAGGTATCGCTCGACGGCGAGCCGGTTGACCTCACGCTTATGGAATACTCGTTGCTCAGCTTTCTGGCAACGCATCCCAACCGCGCGTACAGCCGCGAAGTGCTGCTTCATCGCGTGTGGGGCTTCGAGTATTGCGGCGGAACGCGTACGGTCGATGTCCATATCCGTCGAATTCGCAGCAAGGTGGGTCCGCAGATCGCCGGTCACATCTCCACGGTTCGTGGTGTGGGCTACCTGTTTAAGGAATAACGTGTGCGCCGGGGCGCGTGCCGAAGGGCGCGCGCCCCTTTTCATGCGCGTTGCCTTTTCGCGCTGTGGGTTGCGTATAGTGCCTGAGTGCCTTTCGAAAGACTTAATGGTACTTACAACTTGATTAAAGTCCGCGACTCTCGGGGGGTTGAACCTCGTATTTGGGGTACAACGGTTGAGATTGAAAGCGTTGAAAGGAACCTCCATGATTGACGACAAGACCCCGCAGCGCCCGGACGGCCTTGCGGGGGATGAGCCGCATTTCGCTTCGCACTCCGAGCCAACGGTGGAGACCACCGTCATGCCCGCGATGCATACCGAAACGCGTACCGTGGTGAAGACCAAGAGCCGCAAGCTTCCGATCTTCCTTGCATCCCTGCTCGGTCTTGCCGTAGGATCCGTGCTCGTGATCGCGCTCGTGATGTCCGGCGCATTCCGCATTACGGGCACCAATGTGGAGTCTGCTGTCAGTGGTGCCACGCAGACCATCGAGATCGATCCCGAGGACACCACGCTTTCGGAGGCCGTTGCCGCCAAGGCTCTGCCATCTGTGGTGTCGATCACCGCTCAGGGCGAGACCGAGGACTCCGGTGGCATCGGTAGCGGCGTCATCCTCGACACCGATGGCAACATTCTCACGAACTACCACGTAATTGAGGGTGCGTCCGCCTTGGTGGCGCGCACGGACAGTGGTGACAGCTATGAGGCCGAGGTTGTGGGCACGGACGAGTCGAGCGACCTCGCCGTGATCCGCCTCCAGGACGCCGAGGACGCCGATCTCACGCCCATTGACCTCGCCGACTCCGATGATCTCACCGTGGGTGAGTGGGTCATGGCAATCGGTAGCCCCTTTGGCAACGAGCAGTCCGTCTCGACGGGTATCGTCTCCGCTCTGTACCGTTCCACCGCACTTCAGAGCACGGGCGGTACCTCCATTTACGCGAACATGATCCAGACCGACGCCGCCATCAACCCCGGTAACTCCGGTGGCGCTCTCGTGAACGACGAGGGCAAGCTCATCGGTATCAATTCCGTGATTGAGTCTTATTCTGGCTCGAGCTCTGGCGTGGGCTTTGCCATTCCGGTGAATTACGCCATCAACATCGCGCATCAGATCATCGCCGGCGAAACGCCTGTTCATCCGTACCTGGGCGCCTCGCTTATGAGTGTGAACGCCTATAACGCGCGTCAGAACAACCTTGCAGTCGATAGCGGCGCCTATGTTGCCGAGGTCACTGCCGATGGTCCTGCCGCAACTGCGGGGATCGAAGCAGGCGACATCGTGACGGCGGTGGACGGCGAGCCCATCTCTTCCGCCGACGGCCTGATTATCGCCTTGCGTGAGCACGAGGTGGGAGACAAGGTCACTCTCACCGTGATGCGTGGTAAGGACGAGAAGGAGATCGAGGTTGAACTCGGATCTGACGAGGCGTTGCAGGCCGAGCAGCAGGACGCTTCCGACGGCAACGGTTCGAGCGGCGGCATGACCGAGGAGGAGTTCCTCCGGTATCTCGAGCAGTACATGGGTGGCCGCGGAGGGTTCTAGCGCCTGCCCCCCGGTATGGCCCTCGTGGCGATGCGATACTGTAGTGCCACAATGGCGGGTACGCTCCAACTGGAGGCGCGCCCGCTTTTGCATAGAGGGCGATGGCAGAACGGGGAACGGCAACGGGGGACGCCGACGGCGTTCGCGGCGAGCTGGTTTGGCGCACATCGACGCATCTGCGAATCTGCGGAGGATGACCCTCTACGGCTGAGTGCGGAACGGCACATGGGGGAGCGTGGTATAGTGTCTCCACACGCGGGCGCGATGCCCGTGAACAACGAATGACGCGCGGCGGCGGAGTGTGCAGCTGCGTTTGGAGAAGGGACTGCACATGGCGGTGAACGAACAGCTGCTGCTTGAAGTGCTCGAGCAGATTCGACCCAACTTGCAGGCCGATGGCGGCGACATGGCATATGTGGGCGTGACTGAGGATGGCGTGGTGCAGCTTGAGCTGCAGGGCGCCTGCGCAGGTTGTCCCATGAGCTCGCTCACCTTGTCGATGGGCATCGAGCGCATCCTCAAGGAGCACGTGCCCGGTGTGACTCGCGTTGAGCAGGTGGGTGGCGGCGCCGATGCGGCCAACGACCTGTACGACGAGTACGCTCCGTTCTAGGGTTTGCACAAGGGTCCCGAAGGCGCCGCCCGTCGGGACCCTTTCTTTTCCGTTCGCGCGCCGGGCATGCGTCTCGGCGCGTATCTCATAGGAGTGGCCATTCATGCTCAACGAGCTCTATCACAGCCTCGACCCCGTCGCATTTTCTGCGGGACCCTTCACCGTGTATTGGTATGGCCTTGCCTATATGGTGGGTGCGCTGCTGGCGGGCGTGGTGATGTACCGTACGCTCAAGCGCTGGGATATGGCCATTACCATCGACGACGCCATGACGCTTGTGGTCTCGGTGGTCTTTGGCCTGTTGATTGGCGGCAGGCTGTTCTACGTGCTGTTCTACAGCAATGGGTATTACTTTGAGCACCCGCTCGAGATCATCTTTGGGTCGAACGGGCATGGCATCAATGGGATGAGTTTTCACGGCGGGCTTGTGGGCGGCATCATAGGCGGCCTCATTGCCTGTCGCGTATTGCGGCTGTCGCCGCTGACCATCGCCGATGCGGCGTTCGTGGGGGTGCCCTTGGCGCTGTGCTTGGGGCGGTGCGCGAACTTTGTAAACGGCGAACTGTGGGGTAAGCCCACCGATCTTCCCTGGGGTGTGGTGTTCGGCGGGGCTGCCGGCGACATTCCGCGCCATCCGAGTCAGCTCTACGAGGCGTGTCTCGAGGGCATTGTGCTGTTTGCCGTGCTCTACCTGCTGAGCCGTCGAAAAAAGACGCCGCCGCAGGGCTCCATTATGGGGACGTTCGTACTCGGCTACGGTATCGTGCGGTTTTTAATCGAATTCGTACGACTGCCCGATGCGCAGCTTGGGTACCTGTTTGGCGGCTGGCTCACCATGGGCCAGCTCCTGAGTTTGCCGCTCATCGTGGCGGGAGCGGTGTTGCTCGTGTTCGCGTTCCATTTCAAACGACCGCAGCATCTCTAGGTGCCAGCGTCTTTAAAAGAGAGGAGCCAAGGCGGATGCCACGTGAGACGAATGCGGCAAAGCGCGAACGCGCGATCGAGACGTGCCGTCGTTTGAACGAGCGATACGGGCCGGTCGAGTGCTTTTTGGACCATGAGACCCCGTTCAGGCTGGTCATCGCTGTCTTGCTGTCGGCGCAGACGACGGATGCCCAGGTGAACAAAGTCACGCCGGAGCTGTTCCGCCGCTGGCCCACGCCCGAGGCGATGGCGGGTGCGACGTACGAGGAGCTCTCGGAGGTCATCAAGTCCCTCGGCTTCTACAAGACCAAGGCGAAGCACTGCATCGAATGCGCCCAGATGATCGTGGCGGATTACGGCGGCGTGGTCCCGAATGAGATGAAGGAGCTTGTGAAGCTCCCGGGTGTGGGGCGCAAGACGGCCAACATCGTGCTCAACGTAGGGTACGGCATCGTGGACGGCATCGCGGTCGACACGCACGTGAACCGCATCGCGCACCGCCTCAAGCTCTCGCCCAAAACACACGAGAAGGAACCGCTCAAGACGGAGCAGGACCTCTTGAAGATCCTCCCCCGCGAGTACTGGAACGACGTGAACCACCAATGGATCATGCTGGGTCGCGAGATCTGCGATGCCCGCAAGCCTTTGTGTGGGGAGTGCCCTCTGGCTGACATCTGTCCGAGTGCCAAGGTGGGGTAGTACTCGATATGTTGCAGCGCAAGCGCGAATTCTCAGGTGGACGAGCTTCTTAAAGGCACAACCGCAGGAAGAGGCTTTCAGCAATATCGATGAGCGCGAGATGGGCAGCTCGGACTGCAGCAAATCGTTTTTCGACCGGTGGGCATCTTGCGGTAGGATGATTTGAACATACGAATGCGTCGAACTCCCGCCCAAGCTCGCGTTTGGGCGGGTGTTTGGCGTCGGAAAGGTGCCCCCATGCTCATTCACCGTATCGCCGCGCAGCTCTATACCGCCGAGGCGCTTCAGGACATCGACGCGGCGCTCATGGCGGGAGAGGACGCCACGCTCGCGATCTCCCAGTCGGGCCGCACCCTCGCGGTGGCGGCCCAGTTCGCCCGCCGGCCTCGCCCCACGGTGTACATCGTCTCGGGTGAGGACGCGGCCGACCGCGCTGCGCGCTCCATTGCGGCGTATGTGGGTGCGGATCGTGTTGTGCGCTTCCCCGAACGCAAGGATTATCCGTGGAAGAACGCCGAGCCCGATGACGCCGTGGTCGCCGCCCGTTGCGCCGCGCTCGCGAGGATCGCGCGCGGCGACGCCTGCATCATGGTCGCATCCGCCCGCTCGCTCCTGCGATGCGTTCCGCCGCTCGAGAGCCGGTACTGGGCGTCCCGCACGTATTCCGTGGGAGAGGAAGTTGCCTTTGAGGAGGTTCCCGGGCAGCTCGTCTCGATGGGCTACACCCGTGCGGACGCGGCGGATGCCCCGGGCCTGTTCCGTGTGCTGGGCGATACCGTTGACATCTGGGCGGCCCAAGCGACCGCGCCGGTGCGCATCGAGTTCTTCGGCGACGAGATCGACCGCATCCGCCTGATGGTGGCATCGACCGGTCAGACGATCGGCGACGAGGATTCGGTCGAGATCAGCCCCGTGCGCGAGCTTGCCCTCACCGATGAGGCGGTGAGGCGGATCTCCGCCGCGCTGTACCTGCCCGCCCAGGACGACACCGAGCTGGCAGCCCTGCTCGAGCTGGTCGAGGCGCGCGTCGTTACGCCCGAACTCGAGCGCTTTTTGCCCCTGCTTTACGGCGAGACCGTGAGCCCTCTCGCGCACGTGCATCCCGATGCACTGGTCATCTTGTCCGAACCGCGCTCGCTGTTCGATGACTGCTCGCGCGCGTACGAGGACCTCGAGCATCGCGCGGCCGACGCGAAGATCGCGCGCCTCGACGGGCTCTACGTGCGGCCTCAAGAGCTTGACTTTGGGCGTCAGCAGCGCCTCAACTACGTAAGCCTCATCCGTGCGGGCGGATCGGTGACGGCGGAGCTCAAGATCGAGCAGCCGGCCCTCGCGGGTTCGGACAACCGCTTCATGAGCCGGATCCAGGAGGTTGTCAACAACCGCTTCGCCTGCGTGTTCGCGATTCCCGACCGCGGCGCGCGCGAGTCGATGGAGCTCTCCTTCACCGATGAGAACATCCCGTTCGAGGAGTCCCTCCAGGCGGCGCCCGAGAACGCCGGCGCCGTGGGCGGGGCGCGCGTTCGCGTCGAGCTCCTCAAGCGCGACGTGGATGCGCTCAATGCGCGCGGCATCGATGAGGGCGGGGAGCGCGTCGTCCCCACGTTGACGCGCGGCAGGATGACCTTCGTCGACGCCCCCATCCCGTCCGGAGTCGTGGTCCCCGCGGCGCATCTCGCCGTCTTCAGCCTCGCCGACCTCAACGCGCGCATGGACGGCCACCGCGGGCGCGCGCACCGGCGCGTGGACATCACCGAGGTCACCTTCCCCTTCAAGCCGGGTGACTACGTGGTTCACAGCACGCACGGCGTTGCCCTGTTCTCCGAGATCGTCCGCCAGGAGGTCGCCGGCAAGGAGCGCGACTACTTCCTGCTGGAATACGCGGGGGGCGACAAGCTCTACGTCCCGCTCGAGCAGGTCGACCGCATCACGCGCTACGTCGGCCCCGACGGCGACAACCCTCGCCTCACGCGCCTCAA
>NZ_DAWDUX010000022.1:3374-25463 GCF_052346665.1 Collinsella sp. | reverse complement strand
GACCAAGCCCATGGACCGCCTGCTCTGCGGCGACGTGGGCTTCGGCAAGACCGAGGTTGCCCTGCGCGCGGCGTTCAAGTGCGTGGACGGCGGCCGCCAGGTCATGGTGCTGTGCCCCACGACCATCTTGGCGCAGCAGCATTACGAGACGTTCTTCGAGCGCTTCGCGCCGTTCGGCGTGGAGGTCGAGGTCCTATCGCGCTTCCGTACCCCCGCGCAGCAGCGCCGCGCGCTCGCGGCCTTCGCCGAGGGGCGCGTCGACGTGCTCATCGGCACCCACCGCCTGCTCTCCGCCGACGTCAACCCGCATGAGCTCGGCCTGGTGATCATCGACGAGGAGCAGCGTTTCGGCGTGCAGCACAAGGAGCAGCTCAAGAACATGCGCGAGCAGATCGACGTGCTCACGCTCTCCGCGACGCCCATCCCGCGCACGATGCAGATGGCCATGAGCGGCGTGCGCGATATGAGCCTCATCACCACGCCGCCCACCGGCCGTCGCCCCGTGGCGGTGCACGTGGGCGAGTACGACCCCGATGTGGTGAGCGCGGCCATTCGTTTGGAGATCGGCCGCGGCGGCCAGGTCTACTACGTGTCCAACCGCGTGAAGACCATCGACGACGCCGTTGAGCGCGTGCTGGAGGCCGCGCCCGAGGCGCGCATCGGCGTGGCGCACGGCAAGATGAGCCCGCGCGAGGTCGAGGACGTGATGGTGCAGTTCGCCACCAAGAAGATCGACGTGCTCATCGCCACCACCATCGTGGAGAGCGGCATCGACAACGCGAGCGCCAACACGCTGATCATCGAGGACTCGCAGCGGTTGGGCCTGGCGCAGCTCTACCAGCTCAAGGGCCGTGTGGGGCGCTCCGCCACGCAGGCGTACGCGTACTTCATGTTCCCCGGCGAGCTGCCGTTGACGGAGGAGGCAACGGCGCGCCTGACCGCGCTCTCCGAATTCCAGGACTTGGGAAGCGGCATGCGCATCGCCATGCGCGACCTCGAGATCCGAGGCGCCGGCTCGCTGGTCGGCGCCGAGCAGCACGGCAACCTGTCGAGCGTGGGCTTCGATCTGTTTACGCAGATGCTGGGGCAGGCGGTCGCGGAGGCACGCGGCGAGGGCGCCGGCGACGTCGAGCAGGCGACCGTGGGCATCAACCTGCCTGCGGACTTCTTCCTGTCCGAGGAATACGTCCCGGCGGTCGACCGTCGCGTTCTGGTGTACCGCAAGCTCGCGGCTGCGGACATGCTCGAGCAGGTCGACGAGCTCCAGGAGGAGTGCGAGGAGACGTTCGGTGCCCTGCCCGAGGCGGCGCAGAACCTGTTCGACCGCACGCGCATCCGCATCCGCGCCGACAGGCTTGGTCTCGAGAGCGTTGCGCTCATCGCGGGGAAGCTCACCTACCAGGGCGTTGACGTGCCCAAGGGCGTGGCGTTCGATCTGCGCACGAAGCTCGGCGCGATCGCCTTTCCCAAGACGCGAAAGTTCACGGTCCCCTACAAGGCGGGGGCGGGCAGCGGCAGCGGCGTCGGTCGCGGCATCAACGCCGATGTGGCCGCCGGCGGCATGGGCCCCGTGCAGGCGGCCTTGGGGATTCTGGCTCAGCTCGGTCCGAGCGGTGACGACGACTAGGCGCGCCCCGGGTTGTGCTCGACTCGTGGTGCGCCTTTTGAGGATGGCGTATACCGGGACGCGGGGCTCTTCTGCTCGATGATCTCCGGCCAGGTGGCGGTCGGGCCGAAGAGGGGGTTTCCGGGCGCCTTGTACTGGGTGATGTAGCGGGAAGAAAGAAGGTCAAACAGGTACGTGATGGCGTACTTCGAGTAAACCCCTAGCTCATCGATGCCGTCTCCTCGCCCGCTCAGGTAGTACGCCTTATCAAAACGCGAAGCGGTGTCTTTGCTGGAAAACGCCGTGATGAGCACCTTCTTCGCCGTTCGTCCCCACATGCGTTCGTCAAGTTCGCGTGCGAACATGCCCGAGACCGAAACCACGATGACCAGGGAATCGTGGTAGGTCTCGACGCGCATCGGCGGCTTACCGTTGTCTTGAGTGTTGAGGCGCACGATCTTTCCTGCAAAGAACATCTCTTGTTGGAAGCGCATGAGATTTCCGCTCACATTGTTGGTGCAGAGCAGCTCGACATTGCGATGTTGGGCTATCTCGTATGCGAGTTCGTCGAGAAGGGCATCGGATATTCTGCTCTCCACTTCCGCATACATCTCCATCATGCGAATATCGAGCTCAGCACGATATTCGTTAAAGCTGAGATTAGGGTCGCGGTGCCTGAAGTCCGAGGGGAAGACCAGTTGAGAAAAAGAGTTCTTGAGTTCGCTCAGGCTCTGGTACCCAAGGCGGTTGCAGAAACGGCGAACAGCCGATCTCGTCACGTGCGCGCGCTCTGTTATGGCGCTCACGTTGATGGCCTCGGAATTGCGGAGGTTGGAAATAAGGTAGCGCGCAATGGCGACATCGTTGCCGTCGCGCTCCTCGTTGATTATTGAACTGATGATGTTTAGCAGGCCAAAGCCGTGATTGCTCAAGATGACCCCTCGCGAACGGTCTCCAAACAGTGGTTCATTTTATGAATCATAGCAGGCAAATTCCTTTTCTATACTTCAAATCAGATGGCGCCATGTTCGAAAAAGGGCGGGAAAACCGCCTGCGTAAAAGGAGGGGAGGATGGTCGCATGAATGTTCAGGGACACGCGAATCTGCAGTTACCGGACTTCTTGTGGGGTTCTGCCACGGCGGCATATCAGTGCGAAGGTGCTTGGGACGAGGATGGCAAGGGGCTTGGCGAGTGGGATTATTTCAACCACACGAGCGCCAAGAACATCAATAACGTCGACGGCGACGTCTCGTGCGATTTCTATCATCGTTACGAGGAGGATATTCGGCTGTTGGCAGAGGGCGGCCAGAACACTTATCGATTCTCTATCGCGTGGAGCCGCATTTTGCCCGATGGGGTCGGTGAGGTCAACGAGGATGGCGTCGCGTTCTACAATCGCGTGATCGATTGTTGCGTCAAGTACGGTGTCGTCCCGAATGCCACGCTGTTCCACTATGACCTTCCCTATGCCCTGGCCTGCAAGGGCGGCTGGCTCAATGCGGATGTCGCCAAGTGGTTTTGCGACTACGCCAAGATCTGCTTTGAGCGCTTTGGCGACCGCGTGAAGGTGTGGGCAACCATCAATGAGCCCCATTTCTATAGCTACTGCGCGAATATGCTGGGCAACTACCCGCCCAACAGATCCCTCGACATGCAGTCCTTTATGCAGTATCAGTACCACCTGATGCTTGCCAGCTCCATGGCCGTACGCGCATATCGGGAGATGGGCGGCGACGGCATCATCGGCGTCGTGCACGACGGCGGTGTGGTCGAGGTCGATCCGGCTGCGGAGCATCCCGAGGAGGTGTTCCGCGGTGCCGACTTCATGGCGAATCGCATGATTCTCGCTCCATGTTTGCAGGGCAGGCTTCCCGAGGAAATGGACGAGATGCTCCAAAAGCTCGACGTCTTGCTGTATCGCGTGCCGGGCGACGAGGAGATCTTTGCCCAAGGCGTTGGCGACTACATCGGCTTGAACGTCTATTGCCGCGAGTACGCAACGGACTGGCGCGGTGGAGCGACCCAGGTTTCCGCCAACAACAAGGGCGGAGCGAGCAAGAAGCTCGAGGGGAAGGTGATCGCACCGCTGTATCAGACCACGTGCGATCCGAATGTTCCCCGCAACAAGTGGGGACGCGAGATTCTTCCGCGTGTCATGTACAGCACGATCATGGACATCGCGGAGCGCTACGGCAACCCGCTGATGTTCATCACGGAAAACGGCCACGGTGCCTACGAGGATCCCGACGCCGAGGGCATGGTTCACGACGACGAGCGCATCGAGGTACTGGATCAGTTTATCGAGCACATGATGCGCGCTCGCGCGGAGGGTGCAAACGTCCACGGGTATTTCGTATGGTCAACGATGGATTTGTACAGCTGGATCAACGGTTACCAGAAGCGCTACGGATTGGTTCGAGTCGATTTCGACAATGATCTGAAGCGTGTTCCCAAAAAGAGCTGGTATTGGTATCGCGATCTGATCAACGGCTATCTAAATCAAAGCGAATAGGAGGCGTGAAATGAAATACGAGAAGATGTCGCACTCTATTCTTGCCGCGATTGGCGGTGTGGAGAACATCTCGTCCGTCACGCATTGCGCGACCCGCTTGAGGATTGATGTAAAGAAGCTCGATGCAATCGACCTCGATGCGGTCAAGAAGGCGGAATATGCGCTTGGAGCCGTGGTGAGCGGCGGCCAGCTGCAGGTCATCATCGGTCCGAACGTGACTGAGGCATACAACGATTTCCTCGAGGTCGCGGGCATCGATTTCGGTGCAGGTGTCGTCGCAGACGATGAGGGCACGATCGCCGACATGGCCGCCTCGGTGAAGAGCAACGGTGCGGTCGGCATTGTCGAGAAATTCGGCAACATCACCGCCCAGATCTTCATGCCCATCGTCCCGGCGCTTATCGTCGGCGGTCTGATCCTTGCCATTAAGAACCTCCTGGTCAATTACTGCGGGTTTAGCACCGATAGCGGCACGGCGCAGGTGCTGCTGGCGATCTTCGACGCGGCCTTCACGTTCCTACCCGTCTGGATTGGCTATCAGCTTGCCTCCATTCTCAAGATGCAGCCGATCATGGGCGCGCTTCTCGGCGCGATCATGGTGAGCCCGTCGATCAGCGGCGTTGAGGGCCTCGATTTTCTCGGGATGCCTATTCCGGCGATCGGCTACGGTGGAACTGTCGTGCCCATCGTGCTCGGCGTCGTGTTCATGTTCGCGGTTGACCGCTTGCTGCAGAAGGTCATCCCCGATGTTGTGAAGTTGTTCGTCAAGCCGCTGCTCACCATGTTCATCATTGTCCCCGTGACGCTTCTGGCTCTCGGTCCTGTCGGTTCCATGATGGGTTACGCGCTGAGCGACGCCGTTACGTGGCTTATGGGGCATGTCGCGGTGATCGCCACTCCGATATTTGCCGCGATCAACCCGTACCTCGTCATGCTTGGTCTCGATAAGGCCTTTATCGCAATCGAAGTGAATAGCCTTGCCCAGCTTGGATACGCGCCTATTATCTTCGGCTTCATTTCGAACCTGTGCATCGGAGCTACCTGCCTGGCGCTTGCGAGCACCATCAAGGGAGATTCTGCTCGTAAGGGCATGGTGACCACCTTTGGCATCACCGCGCTGTGCGGCGTTACCGAGCCGGGATTCTACGGCGCGCTCATCGAGCGTCCCCGTCTGCTTCTTGGCACTGCTATCGGCGCCCTGTCTGGTGGTCTCATCGCCGGCATTTTCGGGCTCGTTGAGTACGTTGCCGGCGCCTGTCCCGGTCTGCTCTCGGCGTTGATCTTCATCGCCCCGGACGGCGGTATGGATAATTTCTTCCTCGCCTGTGTGGTCGCCGCGGTGAGCATCACGGTGTCTTTCATCGCGACGCGGGTGATCATAGCCAAGTTTGAGAAGTAACTTACCTGAGGAACAGTTCGCTTGGGTTCCCGTTTGGCTGGTTGATCGGGCGGCCCGCTCCCGTGGCGTGACCGTTTGAGTTTGTTGAGGGCGGTCCGCTTGAGAGAGCTCTGCCTGCACTTCGCTGGCTGAAGATCGGGGCATGTGCTCCGTCCTCGATGCGTGCGTCGAGGACGGAGCTTTTATATGGCGAAATCTCTGTATGCGAACCATGGGGGTTGTGGATGCAAGTTCGTTTTGGATATTGTCTTGTCCTGCTTGGCGCTTTGCTGTGGGGTGGCGTAGGCGTCTTTTCGCGCACTCTGGGTCAAATGGGCCTGACTGCGATGGAGGTTGCGGCACTCAGGATGTTCGTCGCCAGCATATTTCTCGTCCCGATTCTCTTGGCGATGGGGGCAATCAGGGATTCCGAGAGGGCGGGAAGACGGGGGTTCCTTCGGCTTTTCCGAATCTCACCTCAAGGGCTGTTTTGGAGCGCGCTTGTTGGTGTTTTTGGCCTCGCCCTGTCCAGTGCGACCTACTATATATCTATAGAGCATATTGGCATGTCAACCTCTTCGGTGCTCATGTGCACGTCTCCTATGTTCGGCATCGTGCTCGGTCGCATACTATACGGCGAGGGGATAACCAATCAAAAAATCGTCTCACTTGTTTTCAACGTCGCGGGTTGCACACTTGCCGTCACGGGCGGCGCGCTCGAGATCGAGTCGATATCCCCAATTGGAGTTGGAATGGGCGTTTGCTCTGGCTTGATGGGATGCCTGCTCACAATGTTCAGCAAGGCGGCAACACGTTACGCCCGGCCGCTCACTGTCGTATTTTATGGCTTTGTGGCCGGTGGCGCCCTTTTGTCCGCCTTCGCGAACCCGTTTGCGAAGATAGCTGGGGGCATGCCATCCGGGTTCTACTGGGTCGCAGCCGCTTTCGGCTTGTTCCCAACGGTCCTCGCGTACTTTTTCTATATGACTGGGCTCTCAAAGGGGCTTGAGGCATCCAAGGTCCCCGTGATCGCCACGTTCGAAACGGTGACGGCCGTGATACTCGGCGTTGCCATATTCAGAGAGCCGTTTGGCATGGGAAAGCTGATCGGCGTCTGTTTGGTCCTGGCTTCCATCGGCATAATGAGCACCGATGTGGCGGCTCAGCGCAGAAAGCTTCTGGAAAGGGTCCGTTCCGTGTAGTGCGCCGTAGGTGCGAGGGAAGGGTTCGGTTGCGATCGGTTTCGCTTCTGAGCTGTGAGATGGTCGGTTAAGACCAAGGCCCGACCCCTTGCGGGGCCGGGCCTTGGTCTTACGAGGCAATGATGCCGGACTTGTACTAGTCCTCGGCGATCTCGGTGATGGCACCGGCGGGGCAGGCGTCCTGGCAGGCACCGCAGGCGACGCAGGAATCCTCGTCGGCGACGGTGGCGACGTCGTTCAGCTCGAGAACGCCGGCAGGGCAAGCGTCAACGCAGACGCCGCAGGCGATGCACTCGTCAGCATCAATAATCGGATGAGCCATGATAAACCTCCTCTGTTGCGCCCGGTGCCACAGGCGAAGAGGCAACGGGTCTTTCTCAAAAGAAAGATACCACGCGGCTCCTTCAATGCAAGTCTTCGCAAGGTCCAATCGCGACCGTTCACCGAGTCAGCCAAGGCTGACTGTTGTGGATGCTGCATGGGTTGCACGCGGAAAGTATTGATCATTTACCACTCCCGCATTTCACTCGCCCTTCCCACGCTGCCGGCCGAACTTCCGCGCACGTGCCTCCTGATTTTCCTCAGTGTGTGTCCGATAATACGCAAATGCGGGGATAAAATTCGAATCGGGGAGTATCGTTCCGTTTTGGTTTATAAAACCTGCAGGTACAGGCTTTGGTCGTTATATCGCTACTTGCCCATGCCGAATATTAACCCCGCATTTGCGTATTTTTATCTTTCCCACTGCCGTTGGTGGCCTTTTTTCGCTTGGTGAAGTGCCCCGGTTTGCGTCGGGCCTTGTTGTCGAGCCTACGTTTCTTGAGTTCTTGTGCGGTCGGCTCCCTTGTGAGGCCGAGCCAGTCACCAAAAATGTCTGCACGTAGGTTGTTCTCGGCAATGAGTTGCCTTGAGGTCTTGTTTGGCCATACGATCCCGAGTTTCTCTGACAGCAACATGAGCAAAACTGCGAACTTATGCTGGTCACGAAGCTGGTCGCTCGTGATCAGGGTCACCCCGTGCCCCATTGCTTGCAGGGCAGTAGCCCGAAGCGCATCTTTCGTGCCCGCGCCGACTCTGTCGTGGACAATCTTGCCCTGGCATTCGAGCATCCACTCCCTTGTGCCGGCTGGAGACACCACGCGTAGGTCAATCTCGGCGCCAGGTTTTCCCGTGAGGATTCCTGCGCCATGTGAGTATTTGACCAGATAGTTGTTCTCGAAGTGCTGATAACCTTGCCCTCCAAGCGCAGGATCCATCCATAGCAACATGGAAATCTGAGCCTCTAGCGGGGAGGCGGTCATGCCGCTCACGCAATCGAGGGCTCGCTCGAACAGCTTGTGTCCTCGAACCCCCTTGATTCTTGCGGCAAAATCTCGAAGAGTTGACAGGTTTGTCAAGGGTGGCCGCGTCCACAGCTTCGAAGGCTTACCGTCTTCCGATGAAACGCACGACCAGCCGTCATGCACGTCGGTTGCGTGGCGAATGAACAGTTCGTTTGAGAGCGCCTCGCTTGGCTCGTACAGGGTGAATCTCCCACACATTTCGTACATTGCCATAACAAGCTGATTGAAGGTCAAGGTTCGTGAGAGCGTGAAGAGCGTGAGCTCGGGCGATGCGACGTGGAAGCCGTGCAAGGTTTCTCTAATGCAACCGCGGAGAAGTTCACGGTCGATCACATGGAACCGAAGCGTCACACCATGCGAGCGTTTCTGCGCGCTGTCCGTAATCACATGTAGGGGTGTGCCTAGGACTTCCGTTACGAGAGGCTCTTTGCGCAGGGTATAGTAGCGTGGATCGCGGCTATATAAATGCAGTGGGGGACACGCCTCGAGGAAGCGGGGCGGTGTGCGGTAGTACTTATAGGCGGTCTTATCGCAAATGATGCTTTCCTCGGTAAAGATGTCGATTGCCATGAGGGCCTCCCAGGGACCTGAGCGGAATGAGGACGTGTATTGGAGCTGAGGCGACCTGATGTGCTTGATTGATGTGCTTGCGAGATGCTTAAAATACGCAAATGCGGGGTTAGTTTCGGCAACGCTAGATACGCGAGAAAAATGACATGCTATCTACCTGCGGATACGCTGAATAGTAGAACCTTTATACCCGCAGGGCCTCGAAAACATCCCCGCATTTGCATATTTAGCGATTGAGGTGGGGGCGGACGCACCCGAATTAGACGAAAACTCTCCATGAGCGCACGGGACTCGGAGCTCATGCTGTGCTTGCGGGCACGCTTCCCGCGCGATGCATTGCCTTATGCCTTGGGTTGAGTTGTGGAGGATAAGAAATCTTATATGAATTGACTTAGATTTTGTATAACTCGGTGCATAAGGGGATACACTATGCCATGAGCAAAACGCAGAAGCGCCGTGAGCATCCGCAAATGTGCGCCACGCAACCCAAGGAAGGGAAGTAACTATGAGCAAGATTCTCGGTATCGACCTGGGCACCACCAACTCCGCCATGGCCGTTCTCGAGGGTGGCAGCCCCACCACGATCGTGAATGCCGAGGGCGACCGCACCACCCCGTCCGTCGTTGGTTTCCGCGCCGAGGGCGACCGCATCGTGGGCAAGGCTGCTAAGAACCAGGCCGTCACTAACCCCAAGAACACCGTCTTCTCCATCAAACGCTTCATGGGCCGCAAGTTCTCCGAGGTCCAGGACGAGCTCAAGACCGTGCCCTACGAGGTCAAGGAGGGCAGTAACGGCCGTTGTGTCGTCATAATCGACGGCGAGGAGTTCACGCCCGAGCAGATCAGCGCTATGACGCTCGCCAAGATGAAGGCCGACGCCGAGAAGTATCTTGGCGAGCCCATCACCGAGGCCGTCATCACCGTCCCCGCGTACTTCAACGACGCCCAGCGTCAGGCCACCAAGGACGCCGGCCGCATCGCCGGCCTCGACGTCAAGCGAATCGTCAACGAGCCCACGGCCTCCGCGCTCGCCTACGGCCTCGACAAGCAGGACAAGGAGCAGAAGGTCCTCGTCTTCGACCTCGGTGGCGGCACCTTCGACGTTTCCCTGCTCGATCTTGCCGACGGCGTGTTCGAGGTCCTCGCCACCAACGGCGACAACCACCTGGGCGGCGACGACTGGGATCAGCGCGTCATCGACTGGATGGCCGACAAGTTCCAGTCCGAGAACGGCGTCGACCTGCGCAAGGATCCCATGGCATTGCAGCGCCTGAAGGAGGCCGCCGAGAACGCCAAGAAGGAGCTCTCCGCTGCTCAGCAGGCCGTCATCAACCTGCCCTTCATCACCATGAACCAGTCCGGCCCGCTGCACCTCAACTACACCCTCACCCGCGCGGAGTTCGAGAAGATCACCCGTGACCTGCTCGAGCGCTGCAAGGCTCCGGTCACCAAGGCACTGAACGACGCGGGCGTCTCCCTCTCCGAGGTTGACGAGGTCATCCTCGTCGGTGGCTCCACCCGTATGCCCGCCGTGCAGGAGCTCGTCAAGAACATGACCGGCAAGCAGCCGAACATGTCCGTGAACCCGGACGAGGTCGTCGCCAACGGCGCGGCGGTCCAGGGCGGCGTGCTCACCGGTGACGTTGAGGGCATCCTGCTGCTCGACGTGACCCCGCTGTCCCTCGGTGTCGAGACCATGGGCGGCATCATGACCAAGATGATCGACCGCAACACCACGATCCCGACCTCCAAGACCGAGATCTACTCCACGGCTGCCGACAACCAGACCTCCGTCGAGATCAACGTGCTCCAGGGCGAGCGCGAGCTTGCCCGCGACAACAAGTCCCTCGGCAAGTTCCAGCTCTCCGGCATCCCGGCCGCCCGTCGCGGCGTCCCGCAGATCGAGGTCACCTTCGACATCGACGCCAACGGCATCGTGAAGGTCTCCGCCAAGGACAAGGGCACCGGCAAGGAGCAGTCCATCACGATCTCCGGCTCCACCGCGCTTTCCGATGAGGAAGTCGATCGCATGGTGAAGGACGCCGAGTCCCACGCCGAGGAGGACAAGAAGCAGAAGGAGGAGGTCGAGGCCCGCAACCAGACCGACTCCCTGTGCTACTCCACCGAGCAGACCCTCGCCGAGCTCGGCGACAAGGTCTCCGGCGACCTGAAGTCCAAGGCAGAGTCCGCCATCGCGGACGCCAAGAAGGCGCTTGAGGGCTCCGACATCGAGGCTATCAAGGCGTCCGGCGAGGCTCTGCAGTCCGTCGCCTACGAGCTCGCTCAGATGGTGTACGCCGATGCCCAGGCCGCCGGCACGGGTGCTGACGGCGCCGCCGCTTCCGACGACGTGGTCGATGCCGACTACGAGGTCGTTGACGACGAGGAGTAGGTTCCCCGCCCGCGAGTCCAAAACCCGCGGTAAACATGGATGAAAGGGGCGGCCGGCCTGCCAGCTGGCGAGTCGGCCGCCTAGGCTGTAAGGAGACGGACGTGAAGATACCCGTGAAGGATGCCGTGGAGGCGTCCGATCAGGCACCTGAGCCCGCCGAACTGGTTGTTGAGAAGGAGGAGGCCGATATGGCCGAGGAACCTGCTGAGATGACCGAGGAAGAGATGGTCGAAGCCGCTATTCGCGCTGGCGAGGAGGCTGCTGACAACGACTTCAAGCTCAAGTACGAGAAGGTCGAGGCAGAGCTTGCCGAGCTCCGCGAGCAGCTTGCCGCTGCCGAGGATTCCAAGACGGCAGCCGAGGCCAAGGCCGCCGACGCCGTGAGCCGTCACGCGCGCCTGCAGGCCGATTGGGAGAACTACCGTCGTCGCACCGCGCAGGAGCGCTTGGACGAGCGCGCCCGTGCAACCGAGAAGCTGGTCGAGGCCCTGCTTCCGGTCGTTGATGATATGGAGCGTGCGCTCGATCACGCGCGTAGCCAGGAGATGGCCGAGGACTTCAAGCAGTTCGTCGACGGCGTCGATGCCGTGCGCGCCAAGCTGCTCGGCGTGTTCGACCGCGAGGGCGTTGAGCCCATCGATCCCAAGGGCGAGGCCTTCGACTGCAATATCCACCAGGCAGTCGGTCGCGTTGAGGACGCGTCTCAGTACGATGAGACCGTGAACGACGTGTATCAGAAGGGCTATCGGATGGGCGGCAAAGTGCTGCGTCCCGCTATGGTCACCGTGACCTACGGCGGCGACAAGCGCCCCGCGCCGGCGCCCGAGGCCGACGCTGCGGAAGGCCAGGCCGAGGAATCGGCCGAGTAAGTAGCGTTTCGACCTGCGCGTGTTCGATGGGCCCTCAGTACGGGTCCACGCGGCACGCGTTTTCGATTGATCAGGCGGGGCCCTGGGACGATAGCCCGGGGCCCTTTTTAAGAAGGGAGGGTTCACATGCCTTCATCTAAGAGCTTCTACGATGTCTTGGGCGTATCGAAGAACGCCTCCGATAAGGACATCAAGTCGGCTTTTCGCAAGCTCGCGCAGAAGTACCATCCCGATCGTGGCGGCGATGAGGCCAAGTTCAAGGAGATCTCCGAGGCGTACGAGACGCTCTCGAACCCCGAGAAGCGCAAAGAGTACGACATGATGCTGCAGTTCGGCGGCATTCCCGGGCAGGGCGGCTACGCATATTCGGGCGGAGCGGGCGGTCCCTCGATGGCGGACGTGTTCAGCAGCATGTTCAGGGGCGAGGGCGTGAGCGGCGCGTACGGAGCCGATCCCATCAATTTCGATTTCGGCGATATGTTCGGAGGCGGCCGTCCCCGCGCGCGCAAGGGCAGCGATTTGAAGGCGACCATCGACGTCACCTTCGACGAGGCTCTGCACGGCGCTCGCCGCAACGTGACGCATCGCATCCCATCCACGGGTGAGAGCGACAGCATAGAGGTGACGATACCCGCCGGCTGCTACGACGGCATGAAGGTGCGTTATCGCAACCATGGCGAATACGGCGTGAACGGCGGCCCGCGCGGCAACATGCTGATCGAGTTCCGCGTGGCCGAGCATCCTGTCTTCAAGCGCCGCGGCAAGACGGCGGACGTCTCGGTGGAGGTGCCGATCTCCATCTACGAGGCGGCCCTGGGCTGCACGGTCGACGTGCCCACGCCCGCCGGCAAGAAGCTGCGCCTCAAGGTGCCCGCGGGCACGCAGACGGGCAAGAGCTTCCGCTTCAAGGAGATGGGCATGCCCGACGCCAAACGCAGCGGCCACACCGGGGCGCTGCTCGCCAACGTGACCGTGCAGGTTCCCACGAGCCTGACCGAGAAGGAGCGTGCCGCTCTTGAGAAGCTGCGCGACTCCGACGACCGGCCCTATCGCACCAAGCTGCACGTGTAATTGGGGACGGGTGCACATTACACATGGCCGAGCCCCGGGGCGCTCCGCTCCGGACCGCGAAAGCCGTACAATGGACAACATCGACCGAGTTGGATGAGCGAGACGGGGGAAGCATGACCGAGGAGAGCCGCAACAAACCGCTATACATGATTTCCGTGGCCGCGGAGCTCACGGGCATGCATCCCCAGACCCTGCGTGTGTACGAGTCCAAGGGCCTGGTCAACCCCAAGCGCTCCGGCGGCAACACGCGCCTGTACTCGCAGGCGGACATCGAGCGCCTGGAGCTCATCAACCAGCTCACCGATGAGGGGATCAACCTTGCCGGCGTCGTGCGCATCCTCGATATGAAGGAACGCGCCCAGGAGCGCGAGCGGGAGGCGGAGGAGCTCCGTGCCCGCGTCCGCAAGCTCGAGGAGGAGCTACACGAGCTCAAGATGCAGAAGCGCATCACCGCGCTTGCCCCGCGCGACGGTTCCTCCGATCCCGAGAAGGTCCTGCGTGGCCTGCTCTCCGGTGGTGACTTGTAAAACCTCAATTCGGGGACTACCCCTCAATTGAGGTTTGCGGTGCGGGGCGAAAGGGACGCGGGCAAGAAGGGGAGCGGCGATGGTTGGGGAGAACGGCGAGATGAGCGGTGCGCCCTCAGGTGAGAATTATCGGTTCTTCAATCACAGCGCCTGCGAGTTCTACCCGTGTCACGATATGCCGGCCGAGGATCTGAACTGTCTGTTCTGCTTTTGCCCGCTGTATCGCCTGGGCGAGGATTGCGGTGGGAACTTCACCTATATAGACGGTGCCGATGGCGCGCGTATCAAGGATTGCAGCGCCTGCACCGTTCCGCACCGTCGCGAGAATTACGATTACATCTTGAGCCGGCTGTGAGCTGGCTGATGCTCGAGCGATGTTGGGCGGTGCCGCCGGACTTGCGGGATCGCGTTGCTCATCCTGCGGGGTCGGCGTGCATCGACTATGCCTGACCCCTCATTTATACACTAAGAAAATCTTATGTATTGAGACTTAGATTCTGGTATAAATCAAGCGTGCCTCGGCAACAATATCTCTCGATAACACAGTGCGCCGCCCCGTAGGGCGGCCTGATGCAACCCTGCGGCCTGGTTCGACTCGGCCACTTCAATCGAGGGACAGTTCCTAATTTGAGGTGGTGGCCAAGAGGGTTGCGAGAGAGGGTGATTCCATGAGAATCGACAAGCTTGCCGTGACCTCGCGGGAGGCGCTGCAGAGCGCCATCGGCATCGCGGCCGATGCGCAGGCCGGGGCGGTGGAGCCTATCCACTTGCTCGCGGCCCTGCTCAACGGGGGCGAACGCAACATCTCCGTCATAATCGAGCGCATCGGCGCCGATCCTGCCCGGCTCGCGAGCGCGACCCAGGCGGCCATCGATCGAGCTCCCAAGGTCGAGGGGGTCCAGCAGCAGCTCTCGCGTGATCTTACGCGCGTGCTCGACCGTGCGGAGAAGAAGGCCGCCAAGATGGGCGACAACTTCGTGGTGACCGAGCACCTGCTCATGGCGCTCGCCGAGGATAAGGGCGAGGCGGGCCGCATCTTGGCGGATGCCGGCGTGACGCGCGAGCGCATCGAGGAGGTCTACACGGAGCTTCGCGGTGACGACCGCGTGACCTCGGCCGATTCCAAGACCGAGTTCGAGGCCCTTGAGCAGTACGGCCGCAATATCTGCGACTTGGCGCGCGCCGGCAAGCTCGACCCTGTCATCGGCCGCACCGAGGAGATTCGGCGCACCATCCAGGTCCTCTCCCGCCGTACCAAGAACAACCCGGTGCTCATCGGCGAGCCCGGTGTGGGCAAGACCGCCATCGTGGAGGGCATCGCCCAACGCATCGTGGCGGGCGACGTGCCCAGCACCCTGCGCGACCGCGACCTTATCGAGCTCGACATGAGCGCGCTGGTGGCGGGTGCCAAGTTCCGCGGTGAGTTCGAGGACCGCCTGAAGGCCGTGCTCAAGGAGGTCGAGAAGTCCGAGGGCCGTGTGATCCTGTTCATCGACGAGCTCCACACCATCGTGGGCGCCGGCGCCACGGAAGGATCCATGGACGCGGGCAACATCTTGAAGCCCGCGCTCGCCCGCGGCGACCTGCACGCGATCGGCGCCACAACGCTGGACGAGTACCGCAAGTACATCGAGAAGGATGCGGCCCTCGCCCGCCGTTTCCAGCAGGTGTTCGTTGGCGAGCCCAGCGTGGAGGACACTATCTCCATCCTGCGCGGCCTGAAGGAGAAGTACGAGATCTTCCATGGCGTGCGCATCACCGACGGTGCACTCGTGGCCGCCGCCGATCTCTCGAGCCGTTACATCGCCGACCGTTTCCTGCCCGATAAGGCCATCGACCTGGTGGACGAGGCGGCCAGTCGTCTGCGCATGGAGCTCGACTCCATGCCCGTCGAGATCGACGCCATCACGCGTCAGCTCACGCAGATGCAGATCGAGGAGCAGGCGCTCATGAAGGAGAGCGACGAGGCTTCGAGGGAGCGCCTGGATGCGCTGCGTCAGGACATCGCCGAGGTCCAAGAGAAGCTCAACGTCGCCAAGGCCGGCTGGCTCAACCAAAAGAACGCCATCGACCGTGTTCAGGAGCTCAAGGCCCAGCTGGACGAGGCCCGCGGCGAGGAGGAGCGCGCCACGCGCGAGGGCGATCTTGCCCGCGCCTCCGAGCTGCGCTTCAGCGTGATCCCGGGGCTCGAGTCCCAGGTGCGCGAGGGCGAGGAGATGCTCGCGGCGCAGAAGGAGGGGGAGAACTCCCTTAAGGAGGAGGTCACCTCCGACGAGATCGCCGAGGTGGTGAGCTCGTGGACAGGCGTGCCGGTGGCGAAGATGATGCAGGGCGAGCTCGAGAAGCTGCAGGGCCTCGAGGAGCAACTGCACGAGCGCGTCATCGGTCAGGATGAGGCCGTGCGCGCCGTCGCCGCCGCCGTGCGCCGCAGTCGCGCCGGGCTCTCCGATCCAGACCGCCCCATCGGCAGCTTCTTCTTCCTCGGACCCACCGGCGTGGGCAAGACCGAGCTCGCCAAGGCGCTCGCCGAGTGCCTGTTCGACGACGAGCGAGCGCTCGTGCGCATCGACATGTCCGAGTACATGGAGAAGTTCAGCGTCCAGCGCCTCATCGGTGCCCCTCCCGGATACGTGGGGTATGACGAGGGCGGTCAACTTACCGAGGCCGTGCGCCGCCGCCCGTATTCCGTCATCCTGCTCGACGAGATGGAGAAGGCGCACCCGGATGTGTTCAACGTGCTGCTCCAGGTACTCGACGACGGTCGCCTCACGGACGGCCAGGGCCGTCAGGTGAGCTTCAAGAACACAATCATCATCATGACGAGCAACGTCGGCTCGAGTGCGATCGCCGAGAACGCGGGTCATGACGACGCTGAGATGCGTCGCCAGGTGGATGAGGCCATGAGCCACACGTTCAGGCCCGAGTTCCTGAACCGCATCGACGACATCGTGGTGTTCCACCCGCTCGGCATGGCCCAGATCGAGAAGATCGTCGACATACAGCTCGCCGACGTGCGCGCCCGCCTCGCGAAGGAGCGCATGACGCTCGTAATCTCGCCTGAGGCCAAGCAGGCGCTCGCAGAGGGCGGCCTGGATCCCGTCTACGGCGCCCGCCCGCTCAAGCGCCTCATCCAGCGCGAGGTGGTCGACGCCATCGCCCGCGCCATCATCGACGGGCGCGTGCGCGAGGGCGGCGAGGTGAAGATCGACGTTGACGGGGACGGTTCGTTCGTCGTCGCGTAATTAGGGCGGCGCTGGCAGTTGTCTAAGAGTGGGATGGGCCGGAACTCATGTGTTCCGGCCCTCCTTTTTGAGTTTTGGCTAGACAGCTTTATTGAAATGAGTTCGAAGGGGATTGCAGGTTGTTTTGCATGTTAAGCCCTAGATATGGCTTAAACTTAATAGGCAGTTCGTTCTACCCTGGAAAACGCGTTGGAGAGACGACTTGACGATTAAAGAAATTGCGGAAATGGCCGGGGTATCAAGCGCGGCGGTTTCTCGATATCTTAATGGGGGATATATTAGCGATGAAAAGCGTGAGCGCATCCGTCGCGTCATCAAAGAGACGGGCTACGTTCCTTCGTCGCAAGCTCGCGCACTTCGCACGAAGCGGGCACGGCTTGTAGGTGTCGTCGTTCCAAAAATTAGCTCAGAATCTATTGCTCGCATTACCGCTGGAATTGGTCAAGTCCTATCTTCCCGCGGATACCAGATGCTTCTGGCGGATACCGGGAACGACCCAAAGAAGGAAATCGAATACCTCGATCTGTTCGATGCATATCCTGTAGATGGGATAATACTCGCGGGTACCGTTATATCCAAGCAGCATAGGTCTTTCTTTAATCGCTCCCATGTCCCCATTGTTGTTATTGGTCAACGTGTTGAAGAAGTTAGCTCTGTTTTTCACGATGACTATGGAGCGGCAAAAGAGCTGGGGGCCTCCATTGCCCGCTCTTTGCCAAGCGGTGCGCGTGCAGCCTATATCGGCGTGACGCGTGATGATGTCGCAGCGGGCGCGGCTCGAGAAGACGGTATGCTCGCGGGCCTGCGGATGGGCGGATGTAGAGTGGACGAGCGTGATGTTGTCCACGGCGATTTCACGTCCGACTCCGGGCGATCTCATGCATTGTCTTTAATTAACAGCGGCAAAGGGCTTGACCTGATCGCCTGCGCAACCGATTCGATTGCGGCGGGTGTAATGGGCGCGGTTCAGCAAGCGCAGCGTGCGGGCACACTGCAATTCTCATCGCCGGTTGTAAGCGGATTCGGCGATAACCGCGTCATTTCGGCGATTACGGGAGGAATTCCGACAGTTCATTTTGCTTACTTGACCAGCGGACTCAAGGGCGCTGAAATCCTTCTGGAGGCAATTGAGGGCAAGAGCCAGGTTCCTGTTCAGATGCAGCTTGGCTTTGAAGTGTGCATGCCTACGCGCTCATTCAGGTGAAGAGAAGCGTTTAGCTGCTGAGTATGAAACCGTTTACAGATAAAATATAACCGTTTACGGAAAGGCAGCAGGGAGATGTACGAATAAAAGTGAAATCGATTACAGTCTAATTAGCAAGTCAAGGAGGATGAGATGCCGTCCCGTGAATTCATAAAGCGTTATCGCAAAGAGGTTGACCGCCAGATGCGGCAAGATGACGGACGCTTTCGTCAGCATATCCACGTGGCTCCTCTCGTGGGTTGGCTCAATGACCCCAATGGGCTTTGCGAGCTCAAGGGGACTTTCCATGCTTATTTTCAAGCTTCCCCGTTTGATGCCCGCGGCGGTTTGAAATGTTGGGGACATGCCACGTCCAAAGACCTGATTCACTGGACATATGAGGATCCAGCGCTTGAACCGGATTGCTCATATGATCGGGATGGGGCTTACTCTGGCTCGGCATTAGTTGAAGATGGGCACATGAGCCTGTATTACACTGGCAATGTAAAGAGCGCCAACGCGCAATGCGATTACATCACCAGCGGGCGTGAAGCCAATACGATTTTGACGCGGAGCGAAGATGGTTTCGCTTTTGGTGCCAAGCAATTGCTTATGACACAGGCAGACTATCCGAGCAACTTGACGCAGCATGTTCGCGACCCCAAGGTGTGGCGAGCAAAAGGCGAAGAGCTCGAAGCCTCGGTTCGTTTGGGCTTGGGTCCGTATTTCATGTTGCAAGGGGCCAGAACGCTTGAGGACAAGGGCGAAGCTTTACTGTTTTCCTCACCAGATGGATTTGAGTGGCAGTTCTTGCAAGCCCTAAGACAAGTCGACTCAAAAGGCTATATGTGGGAGTGCCCTGACTACCTTTTTGTAAAAGCAAATGACTTCTCAAGCGCACCCAAGCACATCCTCTCCGCCTCTGTTCAGGGGCTTGCCGAGCAGATGGACCGAGCTGCCAATTCACATCAGTCTGGTTACTTCCATTTGACGACATGGCCGTGGAACGACTCCAGTGAGGTGGAAGGCGATTTCACGCCCTGGGACTATGGCTTCGATTTTTATGCACCTCAGAGTTTTGTTGCCGATGATGGCCGAGTGATCATGATGGCGTGGATGGGAGCGGTTGATGAGTGCACATTTGATAATGAGCCAACGGTTACGCGAGGTTGGCAGCATTGTTTAACGATACCGCGCGAAGTGGAACTTGGACCTGACGGAAAGGTAAGAACCCCTCCCGTCAGGGAGCTCTTCAGCTTGCGAAACAACCCTTGCATCGAAGCCGAAGGACACCTTGGGCTTGATGAAACCGAGTGCTTTGACTTGGAAATCGATGGCATAGGAACTAAAGGCGCCCGCGTGGTCATTTCCAATCAGCTCGTAGTTTCGCTCAGTGATCATGAGCTGACGGTCCAATTCGAAAAAACGGAACGGGACTCAATAGGTTGCGGCAGAACGGTGCGAAAAGCGCTGGTTAATGCAGGATCATCCCTTCGTATTATCGGCGATGCCTCAAGCATCGAAGTCTTCGTTGATCAGGGGGATACATGCCTATCTACGAGGTATTACCCCAAGGAGTACGGAATTGATGTGCTATCGCCCGGGAGCCGAATTGCCTGTTGGAAATATGAGACGGAAGAGTGAGGATGAGCTCATGAGCATGTTTCCCGAAGTCCGCGATGAAGATGTATACGAGTACCGTTGTCAGAAGGAGATTTGTTACGCGCAATACTGCAAGGAAATCCGTGCGTCCGATGATTCAGAGAAGATATCGGTAAAAACGCCGATTGGATATGTGGATTGCTATTTGTATCGCCCAGCGGAAACGAGTCCTTGCGCTGTCGTATTTAACTTTCACGGTGGCGGCATGGTTTTGGGCTATTGGGAGCTGGATGCGCCCTACTGCAGGGATCTTGCCAAGGCGGCTGGCGCAATTGTGGTGAATGTGGATTATCCTTTGGCGCCTGAGTACCGACACCCAATCGGGCACCGAATGGCGTACAAGGCGGTGCGCGGAGTCATCGAGCATATCGAAACATCCGATATGGCGGGGTTGCCCATTATGGTGGGAGGAAGTTCTGCGGGCGCAAATGTTGCTGCTGGAATAAGCCAATTGGCGTACGAGGACGGGAACGTGGTCATTGCTGGTCAATATCTGAACTATCCCGTTGTTTTATGGGACTTACAGGGGCTCTCCGCCCCCGATCCGTCAAAGGCAATTCCCATTTCCCGCATGAGACAGTATGCCGCTTGGGCATTTGAAAACGAAAGCCAGATGGGAATGCCCCTCGCCTCGCCGCTCAATGCTAGGGCATCGGTGTTCCCTCCAACGCTCATTAACGCTGCGTCTTATGACAGCTTGTGCCCGGACACGGTCTTGTTTGCAGAGAAGCTTGGCAAAGCGGGGGTTGAGATTGACCTCAAAGTATTTGAGGAATGCATGCACGGTTTCACACATAAAGATCTAAGCGAATATCGGCCTGAGGACGCTCAGGATGCATGGGCTCGTATCGCAGGATTTATACGCAACCATTCATAGGGAGGGGTAATGAGAATCGAGGAAGTACATCTTGAGGGAAGCCGAGATGCATCTTTTGCCGCGTATCTTCTCGATCCTGAGATCTCATACCAGCAGGTCAAAAAGCGCCCGCTCATGGTAATTTGCCCAGGCGGTGGATATTTGATCCATGCGATCAAAGAGCAAGAGCCAATTGCCATGCGCTTTTTAGGCCTTGGTTACCATGCAATTGTGCTGCGGTATTCGAAGTATTTTATGACGCGCCCACAGTCATCAGAAGCGCCGATTGAGACTAATCCCGAAAGCGCGTATCCCGGCCCGCTCGTTGAGCTTATGCGGGCGGTTGCTTGGGCGCGGGACAACGCAGAGCGATTCGCAATTGATGCAAGCCGTATATACGTTATTGGGTTTTCAGCCGGAGCCCATCTTGCTGGCAGCTTGGCAGAGCATTGGGCAGACGAGGATCTTCTTGCGAGAATTCCCGACGCATCTCCTGAAGACGTGAAGCCCCGGGGAGTAATCATGGGGTACCCGATGATCGGCGCCCAAGAGCTGCTCACCCGTGATGCATCAAAGGTGCCCGCTTCTTTTGATTGGCAGCGTCCGCATATCGCGCGAGCGCTGTTCGGTACCGACGCGCCAAGCTCAGGGCAGCTTGATGCCATCGATTTGCGTAAACACATCCGCCCCGATATGCCGCGGATGTTCGTATGGCAGACAGGCGAAGACCAGATCGTCAGCGCGGCAGAAACTGCGGAATTCGCCTCGGGGCTTATTGATGCGGGCGTTTCGTGCGAACTGCACATATTCGAGTCGGGACAACACGGAATGGCGTTATGCGACGAAGCGTCTGCCGGCAGTGCGAAAGACGTGGATGCTTGCGCTGCGATGTGGGTCCCCATGGTTGAGGCGTGGCTGCAAAAGGACATGCCCAGCAAAAAATAACAAGGTGTCAACACGAGCAAGGAAGGCTCGTCGAGAGAAAGGTTGAAACATGGCGGATTATGCAGAGACAGCAAAAGGGGTGCTGGCGGCCATTGGCGGTGCGGGAAACGTGACGCACGCGACCCACTGCGTGACGCGCCTTCGGTTCAACGTGCGCGATAAAGAGCAGGTTGATCGAGAAGCCGTCAAGGACGTTCCAGGGGTGCTGGGTGAGCAGTTCTCTGGTGAGCAGTATCAAGTCATCATCGGCGCCACGGTCGCAAAGGTATATGAGGAGGTGTGCGCACAGGGCGGTTTCCAGCAACAGGCTGCCATCGATGAGAATTTGGATGGCGAAAAGAAGCCAGTTAGCCTTAGGCGCCTTGGCTCTGAGATTCTCGATGGCCTGTCGGGGACTCTTGTACCCATGCTTCCGGCAATTGTCGCAGCCGGTCTTCTGAAGCTAGTTGTATCGCTGTTTGGCCCGGCGGGCATGGGTCTGATGTCCGAGGGCAGCGACCTGCTGACGCTCTTCACGGTTTTGGGCGACGCCGCCTTCTACTTCCTGCCCATGATCGTCGCCTATACGGGCGCTCAAAAGTTTGGCGGCAATCCTGTGCTTACAATCACGATTGCTGCGATCATGATGCATCCGACCATCGCGGGACTTGCGGCGGAAGGCGCTCAGTTTACCGTTTATGGCATCCCCGCAATTATGGTTAGTTACGCCAACAGCGTGTTCCCTATGGTC
>NZ_DAWDUX010000022.1:2829-3364 GCF_052346665.1 Collinsella sp. | reverse complement strand
ATGATTGCTTGGGCGGAGTCCAAGGTCGAGAAATTCCTCACAAAGGTCGTCCCCGATATGGCCAACCTCCTTGTGGTTCCCCTGTTCACCATTCTTATCATGGCTCCCATCGCGCTGTGCGCGTTTGGTCCTCTTGGGAGTGTGCTCGGTGTCGTTTTGGAGAACTTCCTGCTTGGATTTAAGCAGGTCTTCGGCCCGGTTGGAATTGGCCTCATCAGCGCTATGTTCACCCCGCTGATTGCCACGGGAATGCACACGCCCATTATTCTGAGCGGTTTTGCGACTCTCGCGGAGCAGGGGAGTGAAGGCGTGATTTTTGCCGGCGGCGTCGCCATGACGTTCTCCTGCATTGCTGCTGGATTGGGCTATATGCTTAAGGCTAAGGACACGAATGATCGCGAGCTTGGTCTGAGCTGCTTCACCACGCAAACGCTCGTTGGCATCGGCGAGCCCACCATTTTTGGTATCCTGCTCCCCAACCCCAAGATGTTGGGGTTTCAGATGGCGGGTGCATTTGCGGGCGGCGTGTACGCTG
>NZ_DAWDUX010000022.1:0-2819 GCF_052346665.1 Collinsella sp. | reverse complement strand
TGGCATCATGAACGTCGCGATATTTGCTCCCCTTGTTTCCAACGTCACATGCGTGCTTGAATATGCGGGTGGCGGTACCGTGAATCTCGTGAACGCGGTGATATCGGGTTTGATCGCCTTTGCTGTCACCTTCGTGCTTACGATGGTTTTCGGTCCGAAGATGGCCCAAAAATAGAGATTGCTGGAAACTTGAGGTAGGTAGTCATGGCGCGATTCACGCATGAACGCATAAGTGACCACATAGTACGTATTGTCGATCCGTGTAAAGTTGCCGTATACCTTGTAACGGGGGGCGAACGATGCGTGCTTTTAGATACGGGATGCGGGTGCGTCGGCCTAAGGAACGAAGTTGAGTCATTGACAGATTTGCCGGTAACGGTTCTTGTTACTCACGGGCATGTTGACCATGCGTTTGGTGCCGGAGAATTTGGCGAAGCGTTTATCAATATGAGCGATGTCCCGGTGTACCTTGACCATTCCGACAATGCCTACCGTAAGCAATTTGTACGCGCGATATTGGGCGAAGGCGCTTCCTTCGAGCTGGTTGACCCATTGCCGCTGGAGCGGTTTTCGCCCCTGCGCGATGGCGACATATTCGACTTGGGCGGCGTTGCGGTTCGCGTCCTATCGGTGCCCGGACATACGATGGGCATGATGGTTGCCTACATAGATGCCGATGAAACGATGCTTTTAGGTGATGCTTGCGGCCCAGGAACGATCTTGCTCGAGGACTGTTCAATGCCAGTCGATGTGTACTATAGGGCGTTGTGCCACCTCGAGCAGGAAGGCCCTCGTTTCACTCGCGTTTTGCGCAACCATGGAACGTTCGAATCGTCTCCGGCATTGCTTCCAAACGTCATCGAGGTGTGCCGGCGTATCCTGAATGGCGAAGACGATCGCGTTCTCTTGGATGCCTCATTGGGGGCGATTCTCCCGCGGTCACGCAATTTGCCAATCTACCAGGCAGTTAAAACAGTTTACCGCGATGGTCATCCCGTTTGCGCCGACGGTTTAGAGGGCAACGTGACATATCGATTTGATAAGGCATAGTGATAAGAAAGGTCCTGTCTAACATGAAAAATGTCATCTTTCGCGCAGATGATTTGGGTTATAGCGAGGGTGTCAACTGCGGGATTGCAAAGGCCGTGCGCGAAGGAGTTGTAAGCTGCGTTGGTGTCATGGCAAACATGGATGCCGCTCAACACGGTATCGATTTGTTGGTAGATGCCGAGGCTGTGCTGGGGATGCATGCGGTCATGAGCGCAGGCGCACCTGTTTTGCCTCCCCACGAAGTCGCGTCGCTTGTGGATGGAAATGGCTTATTTAAGTCAAGCTCCTTCTACCGAGAAAACCAGGGGAAGGACATTGCTTTTGAAGAGCTTATTAACGAGATAGATGCCCAAATTGAGCGCTTTTATGCGATGACGAATCGGCTTCCGGCTTACTTGGATTTCCATGCCGTATTTGCTCCATGTTTTGTTGAAGCTGTTGAGGAGGTGGGCTCTCGTCGAGGCATTCCTACATGCACGGGCTTGTCAGGTTTATGCATGGTTGGCAATGCAAGTGTGACGATATTGCCAATCTGCCACGAAGAGACGCTGGAGAAGCAGCGTCGTGCCGTCGAGGAGCAGCTGTCTAAGGTTACTGCCGGCGGCACATCATTATATATCTTGCATCCAGGCTATGTTGATATGCCGCTGCTGGAGACTTCTTCAGTTACGCTTCCGCGGTGTTTTGACGTCGCGCTTGCATGTGATGGCCAATTCAGGGAATGGCTGCGGAAGAACGATTTTGAGATAACAGATTTTGCATCTGTACAGCAGTTTTAATTGGCTAAGCCGAAAGGTGAGACATGAACGATTCGGGGTTATTTGGCGCACTCGAGGCGGGCGGCACAAAGATGGTGTGCGCGGTTGGGTATGCAGATGGCACGATAGCCGGTAGTTGTCGAATTGACACGGGCAATCCAGATGACACGGTGGATGCCTGTGCGGAATGGTTTTCAAAATGGAACATAGATGCGCTTGGAATTGGCGCATTTGGACCCACCGCGGTCGACCCGTCTTCGCCGAATTATGGCAGTATCTTGGAAACGCCTAAACGCGCATGGTCACATTTTGACCTGCTGGGATCGTTGAAGGCTAAATTGGATGTGCCAATGGGATATGACACTGATGTCAACGCCGCATGTCTTGGAGAGGTCGTATATGGCTGCGCTCGAGGCTTGAAAAATGTGGTTTATTTGACAATAGGGACAGGAGTTGGCGCTGGAGTTATGGTCCAGGGCCAGCTCCTCCATGGAATCCTGCACCCAGAGGCGGGGCACGTCGTTTTGGCTCGAGATCCTTTGGATCCAATGCCCGTTAATGAATCCGCCTGCCCCTTCCATACAAATTGTCTTGAGGGTTTAATTGCCGGCCCGGCAATTGCAAAGCGCTGGAAAGGTATGAGCGCTTCAGATATTGCCGGTGATGACGACGCGATAAAACTCCTAGCTGGTTATCTTGGACAGGCGCTCGTTACATTTGCGCTGTGTTACGCTCCGCAGAAAATAATCATTGGTGGTGGCGTTGCAGACAATACCCCTGTAGTTTCCTATGCCAGAAGAGCATTTAAAGAGCTTTTAAATGGGTATTTCAAAACGCCGGAAACATGCAATCCTGAAACATACATAGTAAATAATTCGCTTCTTGGCAATCAGGGTATCTTTGGCTGCTTCGAGCTTGCCAGACGTGCGCTTCAATGAAGTTGGTGGGATGCGTTACCATGCCTTTTGTCTTCAATGTAGAGGGAGGGCTCATGTGCGAAACGCAGAGGAC
>NZ_DAWDUX010000021.1:0-39849 GCF_052346665.1 Collinsella sp. | reverse complement strand
TAACGGTCCTAAGGTAGCGAAATTCCTTGTCGGGTAAGTTCCGACCTGCACGAAAGGCGCAACGAATTGGGCGCTGTCTCGACCATGGACCCGGTGAAATTCCACTAGTCGTGAAGATGCGACTTACCCGCGGAAGGACGGAAAGACCCCGTGAACCTTCACTGCAGCTTGGCATTGGCCGCTGGCCCGTCGCGTAGAGGATAGGCGGGAGGCTTCGAAGCCCGGGCGCCAGCCCGGGTGGAGCCGACCTTGGAATACCGCCCTCGGCGCGCCGGCGTCCTAACCCCGGGCCGTGATCCGGCCGGGGGACCGTGCCAGGTGGGTAGTTTGACTGGGGCGGTCGCCTCCTAAAGGGTAACGGAGGCGCGCGAAGGTCCGCTCGGGACGGTCGGCAACCGTCCTCAATGAGTGCAAGAGCGTAAGCGGGCTTGACTGCGAGGCAGACACGCCGAGCAGGTGCGAAAGCAGGCTCTAGTGATCCGGCGGCCCCGCGTGGGTGGGCCGTCGCTCAACGGATAAAAGGTACTCCGGGGATAACAGGCTGATCTTGCCCAAGAGTCCACATCGACGGCAAGGTTTGGCACCTCGATGTCGGCTCATCGCATCCTGGGGCTGGAGCAGGTCCCAAGGGTTGGGCTGTTCGCCCATTAAAGCGGTACGCGAGCTGGGTTCAGAACGTCGTGAGACAGTTCGGTCCCTATCCTCCGCGGGCGCAGGAGAATCGAGGGAGGCTGCCCCTAGTACGAGAGGACCGGGGTGGACGCACCTCTGGTGAACCGGTTGTCGACCAACGGCACGGCCGGGTAGCCACGTGCGGCGCGGATAACCGCTGAAGGCATCTAAGCGGGAAGCCGTTCCCGAGATCAGTTCTCCTTCCGGTAAGGGCCCAGGTAGACTACCTGGTCGATAGGCGGCAGGTGCAAGCGCGGCGACGCGCTCAGCCGAGCCGTACTAATAGCCCGAGCTCTTACCCGCATCCGACCGGCGGGACGCCATACTAACGTATCAAAGGTGTCGCGTCGTCACGGTCAGGTCGATTCCGGATCCGCCGCGGAAGTCGCTGTGCGGCCCTCAGGGCACGCGCGTGTCACCCGGGTGGACGGTACGAGAGCCGCCCACCGGTCAGCGGCCATTGCGTGCGGGGCACGCCCGGTCCCATTCCGAACCCGGAAGCTAAGCCGCACCGCGCCGATGGTACTGCGGGGGAAGCCCGTGGGAGAGCAGGGCGCCGCTGACCGGTGGACGGCTCTCGCCCCCTTGCGGGGGCGAGTCGAGGGGGGAGCGCGAGCTCCCCCCTTTTTTCTTCCCCCGCAGCCCCGCGCGGGCGGGCGGGGAGGCGATATCGTGACAGCGCACCTTGCAATGATTTTGCGCACCCATGATAGATACAATAGTGATGGTATGCCTATTGATATCGGGAGGTGCCTATGGCCGAGGCTGGCATCGGCGTTGATATTGTCGAGATTGCCCGCATGGAACGAATCATGCGCGACACTCCCGGCTTCTTCCCGCGCATGTTCACCGAAGAAGAACGACAGTATTGTGAGGCCAGTGCAAGGCCGGCAGCACACTACGCCTGCCGGTTTGCCGCGCGTGAGGCCGTTTTAAAGGCTCTCGGTGTCGGATTTGGCCAAGAGGGCGTTGGGCGTAAGGACGTCTCTGTCTCTCGTGATGCCAATGGTCGCCCGCTTGCCGTCTTGTCTGGTGGGGCCTTGGCCGTTGCCCAGCGTCTTGGCGTGCAGGAAGTGGCCCTTTCCCTTTCGTTCACGGGTGAGCTTGCCGTTGCCAATGCCATGGCGATTACTCCTGATTTCAGGCCTAAAGCTAAGGAGGAGCGCGTTTCCGAACGCGAACGTCTCGCGCAATCTTTTCGCGAGGCGCGTTCGGTTCTCGACGAATTGGAACGCGTTCAAAACACTGAGCTGCTAGAATCGACTGGCGATGCGCCGGTTGTCGAGAAGGGTGGTGCCGCATGAAGCCTGTGCTGAATGTCGAGGAGGTTTTACGTCTCGAGGACCTCATTGAAAAGGAAGGCACCTCCAAGGCTGCGCTTATGGAGCATGCTGGCGAGTTTGCTGCTGATCGTGTGTACGAATTCGCGCCCAAACACGTTGTTGTCCTTTGTGGCTTTGGCAACAACGGCGGTGATGGATGGGTCGCTGCCGATATCCTCAGTCATAAGGGCGTCACGGTTGATGTTGTCACGCCCATCGAGCCCAACGAGATCAAGAGTCCCATTGCTCGCCATGTGGCTCGAAGGACGGCGGGGCGGGATGTTCGCGTCGTTGTGGGCCCTTCTCGTGATGAGCTTACCGCTATTCTCTCTAAAGCCGATGTGGTGCTCGATGCAATATTGGGAACCGGGTTCTCGGGGTCTGTCCGCGCGCCGTTTTCCATCTGGATTCCCGCGCTCAACGAGCTTGGCCTCACCGTTGTTTCCATCGATGTCCCCTCGGGTCTCAACGCTGAGACAGGTGTTGTTGATTCCGTCTGCGTAGAGGCCACGGCGACTGTCACGCTTCTCGCTCCCAAGATCGGTTTGTATAGCGGAGAGGGGCCCGAAGTTGCTGGAGAGATCTCCTGCGGTGAGCTGTATGACCGGCTTGACGAGGTGATTGACGACGTCGAGCATGCGGCAGAGATCATAGAGCCGGCGGACTTGGTGGAGTATATTCCAGATTTACCTGCCAACGTCAATAAATATAGTCGCGGATCCGTTTTGGTCGTCGCTGGCTCTGCAACGTATCCAGGAGCGGCAATTCTGGCGGCCAAGGCGGCCGCGCGCGCTGGTGCCGGCTATGTGACGGTTGCCGCCCCCGAGCCATGTGCCAACCTGATTCGAATGGCGCTTCCGTGCGTTCCGGTTGTGGGTATTCCCTCCGACTCCCGCGGTGCGTTCGGTGCGGCGGCGAGCTCCCCCGTTCGTGAGCTTGCAAAGAAATTTGATTGCGTGTTGTGTGGTCCTGGCATGACGGTGACGGCGGGCGGTATGCAGGTGGTGACCGACCTTCTGCGTACCGAAGTTCCCTTGGTGCTCGACGCCGATGCACTCAACTGCATGAGCAGGCTGGCAATCGGTGGAATCGAGGAGACGCCGGAGGTGTATCGTCGTGAGGCACCGCTCATCCTGACGCCGCATAATCGCGAGCTTTCGCGACTTGTGGGAGATGCGCGCGTCGATGATTTGAACTCCGCCATCGATGCGGCGCAAAAGCTTGTATGGGCCGCTGGTTCCGACAACCTCATCGTGATTGCAAAGGGCCCCTCCACGGCAATCGTGGGTGTTGAGAAGGTGCTCCTGCCTATGAGCGGTCCCGCATCATTGGCGACCGCGGGTTCTGGTGACGTGCTTGCCGGCATCATTGCCGCTAACGTCGCGGTGAGTCACGGCGAGGTCGATCGCTGGGAGCTGCTTTGCGCCTATGCGGTCGCCGTGCACTCGTATACCGGACATGCCGCCGCGGCTGCCATGGGCGAGCGAAGTGTCATCGCGACCGACCTGGTCGACGTATTGGGCGATGCCATGCACCTTGTCGAGAGCGAGGCGCTCAAGGATGCCGGGATCGAATTGGGGGAGTAGGTCATGCAGACGTTGAGCGAACCACCCACACGTTGGGCGTGGTCCGAGATTAACACGGGCGCCCTGCGTCGCAATACGCGAGCATTCAAGGGGCTTGTGGGAGCGCGTCAGCGCCTCTGCTGCGTGATCAAGGCGGACGCCTATGGACATGGAGCGGCTGCATGCGCAAAAGTCATGCATGCGGCAGGTGCCGACATGTTTGCCGTCGCAACGGTGCTCGAGGGCGTCGCCCTGCGCGAGGCGGGGCAGAAGCTCCCCATCCTTCTTCTGAGCGAACCTCCCATCAGCGCCATTGATGCGCTGCTTGAACACGAGATTATGCCCTCCGTGTATTCACCGGAGTTCGCATGGGCATATGGTGAGCGGGCGGCGAGCCTTGGCAAGGTGGGCAAGTACCACATGGCCATCAACACGGGCATGAATCGAATTGGCGTGCACTATACGGAGGCCATCGATTTCAGACGCAGCGTCGACTTTCATTCCGGGTTGCAATGCGACGGCACGTTCACGCATTTCGCGACTGCCGACGAACCCGATGGATGGGACCATCAGCTGCAGTGCAAGCGGTTCTCCGAGGCGATCTCCGGCTTGCGCGAGGCGGGCTTTGATCCGGGAATTGTGCATTGCGACAATACGCCGGGATCGATTTTGAACCCGTCGATGCATTTCGACATGATCAGGGCGGGAATCGGCTTGTATGGATTGCAGCCGTGTGACCGCACTGCCACGGTGTTTCCGCTTGAACCCGTGATGAGCATCAAGGCTCGCGTGACACATACGTGTCATCCGGCCATGGGCGAGGGAGTCGGCTATGGGTTTACCTACCGTGTCCCGCGCACGCGTGTTGAGATTTGCACCCTGCCGATCGGTTACGCCGACGGCCTTCCGCGCGTTCTGTCCAATCGTATGGAAGTGCTGTTCGATGGGCGACGCGTTCGCCAGGTGGGAAATATCTGCATGGATCAGTGCATGGTCGCCATCAGCGAAAACCCCATGCGCCCGGCACCCGAGGCCGAGGTGGGAGACCTTATGACGATTGTGGGGCGCGATGGCGAGGCGCGGATTACGCTCGACGAGCTCGCTGCCGCGTGCCAGACCATCAACTATGAGTTGGCATGCGGGTTTGGCATGCGCTTGGAGAAGATTTACGTATAAAGGGGCTCGCCGGGCTCGAGGTGACGAAGGGACTTCGCAATGGGTGTCATGCACATTCCCGGACATGAGAATCAGAAGCCACGGGAAGTCTCGCTCGATGAGATTCGTTCTGTCTTGGGTGACTGCAGGCTGTGCGAGTTGTGCCAGACGCGCACCAATATCGTGTTCGGCGTTGGGAATCCTCGCGCGCGCGTGATGTTTGTGGGGGAGGCTCCTGGTAAGAACGAGGATCTGCAGGGCGAGCCGTTTGTGGGGCGAGCGGGCGAGAATCTCAACGGAATCCTCTCGCTCGCTGGTCTGCGCCGTGAGGATATCTATATTGCCAACGTGCTCAAGTGCCGGCCTCCGGGAAACCGTAACCCCAAGGCGGACGAAGTCTTGGCGTGTTCTCCTTTTTTGCGCGAGCAGATTAGGAGCATTTGGCCGGATGTCATCGTGACGCTGGGAAATCCGGCGACGCATTTCGTGCTCAAGACGGAGGTCGGCATCACCAAGTTGCGCGGCCGCTTCCACCAAATGGGGCATTTCACCGTCATGCCAACCTTCCATCCTGCAGCCGCGTTGCGAAACCCGGCGTGGCAAGAGCTGCTCGAAGCGGACTTCCGCATGTTGGGGGAGTATTTGGCGCAGCATCCCGTCGATGCCGGACTGCGCACCGCCCATGAGGCACGTGCCAAGGGCGAGGGTGCAGGGACGTCGACCGTAGATGCCTCCAACTCGGATGCCCTGCCACGGATGGGAGAGTAGTATGGCGCTTTCGCGCAAGGGGGACCGGCTCTACGAGAGTGCGTCCGTTGAGGATACGGTTCGCTTGGGAGAGCTTGTCGCTGCCTGTTTGGCCGATGGCGACGTGTTGGTGCTCACCGGCGGCCTGGGTGTGGGCAAGACGCATTTCACCAAGGGCGTCTCGGCTGGACTGGGTGATGACCATCCCGTGACGAGCCCCACGTTTGCCCTGATGGCTGTGCATGATGGCGGACGCATTCCCTTGTTTCACTTTGACCTGTACCGCCTTGAGCACGCCTATCAGCTCGAAGACACGGGCATCTTCGATGTGCTCGGCTACGAGGGGGCATGTCTCCTCGAATGGGGCGAACAGTTCCAGAACGAGTTGACCGATGAGTATCTGGGCGTAGTCATATCGCGCGTCGAGGGTGAGCCCGCTGGGCGGAGTATCGAGCTTGCGCCACATGGCGCACGCGCGGAGGAGCTGGCGCAAGCCATCGACGCTGCGGTCCTGGCCGCGCGGTAGGTGCGTGGCTGCGGCTGCGCGGCACCCCCCGTTTGATCCCGGGGATGATTTGGATGAACGATTGCAGTTTGGAAGGGCGCTTCCGATGAAGTTGGACGATTTTCGCACGCTGATTGTGGCGATTGACACCTCGACGGACATGCTCGCGTGCTCGGTTGCCTGGTGGACGCCCGAGGTGTTCTTTGACGACACGCCCTCGCGTGCGTGCGTGGAGGTCCTGGCCTCTCGTGACCATCTGTGCCGCAGGCATGCGAACGTCGAGTTGGTCGATACGGTGAAGGCGACCCTGTCGGATGTCGGTAAGACGATTGAGGACGTGGGCGGGTTTTTGGTTGGACGCGGGCCCGGTTCGTTCACGGGGGTGCGCATTGGCATCTCGACGGCAAAGGGTCTCGCCTGTGGCGCGAATGTGCCGTTGATGGGCGCGTCGACGCTCGACGCCTACGCTTGGGCGGCGTGGCGCTCCGGCGTTCGCGGCATGATCGGCGTTGCGGCAGATGCCATGCGTGGCGAGATCTACCCGGCTTTGTATGAGGTGGGCGATGGCGGCCCCAAGCGCCTGTTTGAGCGAGAGCGCGTGATCAAAGCGGATCTCGTCGTCAAGGAGTGGACATCTCGGCCAGATGCCGCCGATATCCAACTCACGGGTGACGGCCTGGTGCGCTATGGGAAGCTTTTTGAGCCATCGGGCATGATGGCGCGCGCGTTGCCGCGTGAGCTTTGGTGGCCTACGGGCGAAGGGTTGCTCTTGGCTGCCGCGAGCCCCGAGGGCCTCATGGCCGCCGGCAGCAGTGATCCTGCCGCCGTGCTGCCCGTGTACACCAGGCTGTCCGATGCCGAGGAGAACGAGCGTAAACGCTTGGGGCTCGCCGAAAGCGTTAATACTGCCACGACCGGCGTGGCTGACGAGCTGGCGGGTCGCCACTTGCAGCTGCGCCCCATGGCGGCGGCGGATGCGGAGGCCATGGCAGCGCTGGAGCGTACGTGCTTTGTCGGCGCGGGTCACGAGCCGTGGAGCGCATCCATGTTTTTGGCGGAGCTTGACCCTGAGGCCCCGGCTGCCCGCTCGTGGTGGGTCGCTCACGACAACGGCGAGCTGATTGGATTTGCCGGCGGCATGGTCGTGGACAAGGACGTGGAGATCCTGGACGTTGCAGTCGCGCCCGAGCACCGCCGTGAGGGCATCGCGCGCAAACTGCTCGCGCATGTGAGCTATGACGCGCAGATGCTGGGGTGCACCTCGGCATCACTCGAAGTCGAAGCTGGCAATGCGTCGGCGATCGCCCTGTATGAGAGCCTGGGATTCGTCGAGGTGGGGCGTCGTCGTGGATATTATGGGGCAGGAGTCGACGCGCTTGTGATGGGGGCCTCCTTGCCCTTGGTGCTGCCCGTGGATGCCGCCTCGCCCGAGCCGACCGCGGCATCGGTGCGCGAATGGCCCCTGCCTGCACCTGAACGCACCGACGACGAGGCCGCCGAGCTCGCCCGTCGTCAACTTGTGCTCGCCATCGAGAGCTCTTGCGACGAGACGGCTGTGGCCATCATCGACGCCGCAGGCAATCTGCTGGCAAATCAGGTGTCGACCCAGATTGACTTCCATGCGCGCTTTGGCGGCGTTGTGCCCGAGATCGCCTCGCGAAAGCATGTCGAGGTCATCGTGGGCATTGTTGATGCTGCCCTGGGGGAAGCCGCGGTGTCGCTGGGGCTCAAGGGCGGTGCCATTGCTCCTTTCGAGCTTGCTGCCGTGGGCGTGACGCAGGGGCCGGGCCTCGTGGGTGCGCTGGTGGTGGGCGTGGCGTTCGCGAAGGGCTTTGCCTTCGCCGCGGATAAACCGCTTATCTGCGTGAATCACCTTGAGGGGCATCTGTTCGCCAACAAGCTCACCACGCCCGATCTTGAGCCGCCGTTTATCTTCACGCTCGTCTCGGGCGGTCATACCATGCTCGTGCATGTGCGGGCTTGGGGCGATTATGAGGTCATGGGCGAAACGCTCGATGACGCCGTGGGCGAGGCGTTCGACAAGGTCGCCAAGGCGTTGGGTCTGGGTTATCCGGGCGGCCCCGTGATTTCGCGCCTCGCGGAAGACGGCAATCCAAAAGCGATCGACTTCCCTCGCGCCCTTAACAGCAAGGGAGACTACCGCTTCTCATTGTCGGGCCTGAAGACCGCCGTGACGCTGTACATTGAGCAGGAGACTGCGGCCGGTAGGACAATCCATCTTCCCGATTTGGCCGCCTCGTTCGAAGCGGCGGTGTTTGACGTGCAGTACAAGAAGGCGAAGAACGCACTGCGTGAGACGGGTGCTCGCGAGTACTGCATCGGAGGTGGCGTCGCCGCAAATCCGCACCTGCGGAAGATGATGATCGAGAAGCTCGGCCGTCAGGGAATCCGCGTGACCGTGCCACCGCAGAACGCCTGCACTGACAACGCGGCGATGATTGCCGTGGTGGCCCGCGAGAAGTTCCTGCGCGGAGAAAGCTCCGACTTTACGGTGGACGCCGATCCCAATATGACGCTGTAGCGACCCCGGCCGCCCGCCACCGCATGGGCGTTTTGTCCGCCGCGAGTTCCGCACGAGCCGGAGGGTCCAGTGGACCCTCCGTGCGAGCAGGACTGCCCGAGCGCCGGACAAAACGCCCCTGCGGTGGCGGGCCTAGAGGCAGACTTGTGGCCATTGAGCCGAGCGCGGCGGAAACAGGGTGTTTCATAGTTCGAAACACGTGAGAAATATAGTTGACTCCATCTTGCTAAAGCGTGATACTGCACTATGTTCACTTTAGTCGATGAAAGCAGAAGGGCTTTCGTCAGGACCAAGAGGGTTTTTGAAGTCATGCATCAGTTCAGCCTATACATTCGCCTAATTATTAGCTAGCACGGGTTGGCGTGGTGTCGCCGCCCGTGCATTTTCACGGGCGGCTTATAGGTTGTGGGCCGTCGTATCGTTCGACGGCCCATTTTTTTGGCTTTAAATCTCACGAGGGGGAGGAAAACATGAACGGAGTTGTATTGATGGTGGTGGCGGCGGCGGTTTTGGCCGTCGGCTACCTGGGATACGGTCGCTGGCTCGCCAATACGTGGGGCGTTGACCGTGAGGCTCTTACGCCCGCTTGCCGCATGGAGGACGGCAAGAACTTCTCGCCCGCTTCGGCGTTCACCGTGTTCTCGCACCAGTTCAGCTCGATCTGCGGAGCCGGTCCCGTTACGGGTACCATCGTCGCCATGGCCTTTGGCTGGCTTCCGGTCGTGCTGTGGGTTCTTGTGGGCGGCATCTTCTTTGGCGCCGTGCACGACTTCGGTGCGCTGTACGCCTCGATGAAGAATAACGGCAAGTCGCTCGCACAGCTTATCGAGAAGTACATCGGTCGCACGGGCCGTCGCCTGTTCCTGCTGTTCAGCTGGTTGTTCTGCCTGATCGTCATCGCCGCGTTCACCTCGATGGTCGCCGGCACCTTCAAGTTCACACCCGACGCCGCCGGTGCGGTCGATGTTGCCAAGTCTTACGCCGCGGGTTGCGCCGGCACCATCTCCATCCTGTTCACGTTCGTCGCGATGGTTTTTGGCTGGGCTTGCAATAAGTTCAACCTCACGGGTGCCAAGCAGTTCGTTACCGGCGTCGTGCTCATGGTTGCCATGTTCGCCGTTGGCATGCAGTTCCCGGTCTACCTCGATCTCAACGGCTGGATCGCTGTCGTGATGGTCTATCTGGTCTTCGCTGGCGCCATGCCCATCCAGATGCTCAAGCAGCCCCGCGACTATCTGACCTCCATCATGATGATCGTCATGATCGCGTGCGCCGTGCTCGGCATCGTCGTTCTGGGGGCCAAGGGTCAGGCCACCATCACCGCACCGGTGTTCACGGGCTTCACCACCGCCTCCGGCATGATGTTCCCGGTCCTGTTCGTCTCCGTTGCGTGCGGCGCGCTCTCCGGGTTCCACAGCCTCGTGTCTTCCGGAACCTCCTCCAAGCAGGTTGAGAACGAGGCCGACGCCGTCAAGGTCGGATACGGTGCCATGGTAGTCGAGTCCTTCGTGGGCGTCCTTGCCATCATCGTCGCCGGCATCATGTTCTCCGACATGAACACCGCGGGAACCGGCGCGCTCAACGCCGGCGTCGCCTCCACTCCGTTTGCCATTTTCGCCACCGGCATTGCCCGCGGCATGCAGGCATTTGGCGTGGACGGCACCGTGGCCACCGTGTTCATGACCATGAATGTTTCCGCCCTCGCCCTGACTTCCCTTGACGCGGTTGCCCGTATTGGCCGCACGTCTTTCTCCGAGTTCTTTGCCACCAGCAATGACGCCCTCGCCGTTGAGAACGAGAAGACCGGCGTCATGAAGGTTCTCGGCAACCCGTGGGTGGCCACCGTTGTGACGCTGCTGCCCGGTCTCGCCCTCACCTTTGGCGGTTACCTCAACATCTGGCCGCTCTTTGGCGCTTCCAACCAGCTGCTCGGCGGTATGACCATGATCACGCTGGCCGTGTTCTGCAAGTGCACCGGCCGATCCGGTTGGATGCTCTACGTTCCCGTTGCGTTCCTGCTCGTGTGTACTTTCACGTCGCTCGGCATGAGCATCATGGGCTGCGTCACTGCGCTCCAGGCGGGCGGTATGGCCGTGATGGCAACCTCTGGTTTGCAGCTCGTCTTCGCCGTGCTGCTGGTCGCCTTGGGCCTGATCGTGGCCGTGAACTGCCTCAAGGAGCTCGTGGGCAAGGATTCTGGCTCCATGCCCGATGAGGAGCCCGAGTGGTCCGAGATGGGCGCCCGCGATTACCGCGCCGGTAAGTTCTCCGGTAAGGCCGAGGTTCCCGAGGGTATGGGCGTCGAGGCATAAATCCTCTTAGGACGCCTGCGGGTTGCCCGAAAGGGCACGGTCTGGGGCGTTCTTGCCCCGTCCTCGCATCAGCATAGCCCCCACGTGAACGGGCTTCGTCGTATGCGCGACGAAGCCCGTTTTTCTTCGGTCGTTTTGCTGCAGTCGATTTAGCAGATGCGGGGGAGCTGCTCGCCCACGAGCATGTCGAGGATGCGCGTTGAACCCCACGGGGTGCGCACGCGGACGGAGCCCGTTGTGCTCGCGGGTTGGCTGGAGCCATCGGGCAGCGCGGCGATCTCGCCGATGATGGCGGCGTTTTCGCCGTAGCGCGATGCGCGCATGGCGGCAAGGGCAGCTTCTGCCTCTTCTGCGGGCACGACGGCAACCATCTTGCCCTCGTTTGCCACTTGGAGCACGTCGTAGCCGAGCATCCCACACGCGCCGCGCACGGCGGGTTTGACGGGGATGGCCTCTTCATCAACGGCGATAAGGACGCTACTTGCCTGCGCGAACTCGTTGAGTGTGCTCGCAAGACCTCCGCGGGTGGGATCGCGGAAACACCGGGTGTGAGGTGCCGCTGCAAGCACGTCTGCGATGAGGTGGTTGAGTGGCGCGGCATCGCTCTCGATGGGCGTGGAGAATGTGAGGCCCTCGCGTTGACTCATGACGGCAATGCCATGGTCGCCAAGGGTGCCCGAGACGAGAACGAGGTCTCCCGGCAGGCAATTCGAGCCGGAGAGGTTGACACCCGCGGGCACGATTCCCACGCCGGCGGTATTGATGTAGACGCCGTCCGCCTTGCCGCGCTCAACGACCTTGGTGTCGCCGGTGATGATGCGCACGTCCGCTTCGCGGGCGGTTACGGCCATGGATTGGCAGATGCGTCGCAGGTCTGCGAGCGGATAGCCCTCCTCCAGGATGAATCCGCACGACAGATAGAGCGGTCGCGCCCCCGAAGTTGCCACATCGTTGACGGTGCCGCAGATGGCCAGCCGACCGATGTCGCCGCCGGGGAAGAACTGTGGCGTAACTACGAAGCTGTCGGTTGACATGGCGAGCCGCGCCTGCGCGGTCGTGTCGTCGTGGGTGGCGGGTCCACGGGTGGACGGCGAAGTGCCGATTGTGGCTGATGGGGACAGCTCGGCAACGCCTGCGTCGTTGCCGGCGAGGAGCTCGGGCGAGCCAAAGGCCTCGAGGAACACCTCGTCGATAATGCGCTTCATCATCTGCCCGCCCGATCCATGGCCGAGCTGCACGGTTTCTGCTTGTATGCCCATGATGCCTCCTTGGTGCTATGCGCGGTATCGATAGTACGCGGCGCAACTGCCCTCCGAGCTCACCATGCAGGGGCCGATGGGGACCTCGGGCGTACACTTCCGGCCAAAAAGCGGGCATTGGGTTGGTGCGATGCGCCCGCGAAGCACATCGCCGCAGCGACATCCCTGTGGCTCAACGGTCTGTTCGACTTCCACCTCAAAGCGGCGTGTGGCGTCGAATGCCGCGAAGTCGTCCCGTATGTGCAGTCCTGATTGCGGGATGGGGCCCAGCCCGCGCCAGATTGCGTCGCAGGGCTCAAAGACCTGATTGACGAGTGCGCGAGCGACTGCGTTGCCCTTCGTATCTACACCGCGACGGTATGCATTTCGGATGGCGGGTTCGTTCTTTTCGACCATGTCGACGAGCATGGCGATGCCCTCCAAGACATCGACGGGCTCAAAACCCGTGATAACGCCGGGGATGCGGAACTCATCGACAAGGAACCGGTACGGCTCGATGCCGGTAATGGTCGAGACGTGTCCGGGAAGGATGAACCCGTCGATGTGCGTATGCGGATCTCCTGCAATCGCGCGGAGTGCGGGTGGCGTGGTTTTGTGGGCGCAGAAGACTGAGAAGTTCCTGAGGCTCTGCGCCTGCGCCTCGAGGATGGCGGCGGCTATAGTCGGTGTCGTGGTCTCAAAGCCCACGCCCATGAAGATGACCTCGCTGCCGGGATTGTCATGCGCAAGCGAAAGCGCATCGAGTGGCGAATACACCATGCGCACGTCACGGCCCGCAACCTTCTCCGCCGCGAGCGAACTCGTTGACCCGGGCACACGCATCATGTCGCCGAATGTCGCAATAATGGCTCCGGGCACGCGCGCGAGGGCGATGGCGTGGTCGATGTCTTGATTGGCGGTGACGCACACGGGACACCCTGGTCCGGAGAGCAGACGCAGTCCATCGGGCATGACTGAGCGGAAGCCATAACGGCCGATGCTCACAGTGTGCGTGCCACAGACCTCCATGAGGTTGATGGCGTGACCGCCGGCGAGTGCGTGGATGGTGTCGATGAGCGATCGGGCAAGCGCCGGATCGCGAAAAGCGTCGAGTGGGGGTGCTGCGTTCGCCGCGACGTCTTTAGCGGTGCCCTGGGTCATGCCGGAAGTTCCTCATCAATCAGATCGGCAAGGTCTTCGACGATGCTGAGGGTTTCCGCTGCTTCTTGGGCATCGATGATTTGGATGGCAAAGCCGGCGTGCACCAGCACATAGTCGCCTACCGCGGCGTCTGGTGTGAGGCGTATGGAGACCTCGCGCTGCGCGCCGAGCATATCGACCGTTCCGCGCGCGTCATCGTGTAGCGAGAGTATTTTGCCGGGAACCGCGAGACACATGCCAACCTCCCAGGGTCGCGTCATCGGTCTAGATGGTAACGCTACGGGAAAAACGAAGCAACGAACCGGCGTGCCGCGGGTGCTATGCTCCGACGACCCACGCGGCGACTGCCGCTTGACCGTAGGCTATGCATCCGTCGTTCAGCGGAAGGCTGTGAGGCGTGAGGACGGTGAGCCCCTCCTGTTCAAGCGCGGAGGAAACGCCGTCAAGGAGCAGGCGGTTCATGAAGACGCCGCCGGAAAGCGCAACGGCGCGCACACCGGTGGCGTCTGAAATGCCGATGACGGTTTTTGCAGTGATGTCGATGATTTCCCGATGGGTGACCCATGCAAGCTCCTCGACGGGTGCGCTGTGCGCCATCCCGTCGAGGAGCTTGATGAGAAGCGGGCGGACGTCGATCGTGGCCTCTTCGGTGGACACATGCTCCCCGGGGCGGTTCGTGTAGCCGTGCGATGGTTGGGGGCTAGCGGTAAAGCAGTCGCCCTCATCGTGGTGCGTGCCTGCGTCGAAGCGCTGCGCGCTTACGGCACCGCACCTCCGAGCGTGCTTCCACGCGGCGGCCTCGAGTTCGATTGCCGGCTCGCCTTCGTATGTCGCCACGTGGCATATGCCAAGGATGGCGCTTATGGCATCGAGCAGGCGACCCATACTGCTGGTGCTTGGGCAATTGATGCCGCGCTCGAGCATGCGGGAAGTGAGCGCGCGCTCATCGGAGCTCAGTGTTGCAAGGAGCGTGCTGGCGCCGGGGTGGTCAAGAAGGCCGTGTTGCTCAAGCAGTGAAAATGCGTTGCGGCGTGGGTCGCGGACGCTGGTGCTCCCGCCGGGAAGGCGCCAAGGCTCGAGATGCGTCACGCGCTCATAAGACGAGAGGCTTGCGAGGAGAATCTCTCCACCCCAGATGGTGCTATCGAGCACGGGCTTGCGGAGGGGGGCTTCGGGGCTCGGGGTCGCCCCCGCCCCCGTGCCGTCAAAGGCGATACCGATAACACGTGCAGCGGGATCGATCTCTCCGTGCACGGCTGCCTCTGCGATGACGGAAGCGATGTGCGCATGATGGTGCTGCACGCGGACGAGTGGAAGGTCCCATGCCCGTGCCTGCTCTTGCGCCCATTGGCTGGAGAGGTATCCCGCGTGGGCATCGCAGGCGAGCACGGAGGGGCGCACATCAAAGAGCTGCGTCATGCGATCGAGCGCCGCTTTCCACGCATCGAACGTCTCCGCGTTTTCAAGGTCGCCGATATGTTGGGAAACGAAGCACTCTTCCGCGTCGAGGTTGCCGGGACGGGTGAGCGCAAGGGTCGCCTTTTGCTCGGGTCCGCACGCCAAGACGCAGGATGAGCACGAAGCGGGCGGAGCGGGCAGCGCAATGGGGCGCGGGGCAAATCCTCGTGCCCGCCGCACGAGCTGGACCTTACCGTTGACGACCCGCACGACGGAGTCGTCGAATCGCGAGAGAATCGCCCGATCGTTACCGAGCAGGGCGTCTGCCATCTCGCTGGCGACCAGGCGATCCCATGCGTGCTCATCGTCCTTCTCGATGGGCTCTTCGCTTATGTTTCCGCTGGTCATGACGAGCACATCGACCCCGCGCGTTCGGCATTCCTCCATGAGTAGGTGCTGGAGCGGCGTGTAGGGCAACATGACGCCGAGTTCGGGAAGGTCGAATGCGACGGCGGGGGCGAGCAGCACCTTGTCTTCTTTTGTGGGGCACGTTTCTTCGGCGTGCCGCATGAGCAGGACGATGGGACGGACGCTTCCGGTAAGCAGGTCGCGTTCCACCTGGTTGATGCGGCACAGCTTCTGCGCGATCTGCACATTGCGCACCATGACGGCGAGCGGCTTATTGCTTCGGCGTTTTCGGCGGCGCAGTTCGCGCACGGCCTGCTCGGAATCGGCGCGGCAGGCGAGGTGAAAACCGCCCAAGCCTTTGATTGCCACAATGCCATCGGCGGCGAGGACCTCGGCGCAACGCGCGATGATGGCATCGCTTGCCTCGAGCGAATCGCCCATTGCGGTCTCGTGATCTTCGCGTTCGCGCCATGTGATGTGGGGACCGCACACAAAGCAGGCATCCGGTTGCGCGTGAAAGCGCCGGTCAAGGGGGCTGCTGTACTCGTCGGCGCAGTTGGGGCACATGGGAAAAGCGCTCATGGAGGTCTTGACGCGATCGTAGGGCAGGTCGCGAATGATGGTGAAGCGCGGTCCGCAGTTGGTGCAGTTGATGAAGGGGTAATGGTAGCGTCGGTCTGCGGGATTGAAGAGCTCACGTAGGCAGTCGTCACATGTGGCGATATCGGGTGATACCAGCGTCGTGTGGGCCGTCGCATCGCGGGAGGCGATGATGCGGAACGCGGGCATGCCGCAAGACTCGTGGGCCTCTGAGTGCTTTCTGCGCGCGCTCGCCCCGCCCGATGTCGTCGATGCCTGCACCACTGTGTCGTCGTGTGCGTCGAGCTCCTCCACGGCGATGTGATCGATACGGGATGCCGCCGGCGCGTGATCGCGCAGCGAGCGCACGAACACTTCGAGTGCATCCTCTGCCGCACAGGCCTCTATATGAACTCCGTCTCCGGCGTTGAGCACCCATCCCGAAATGCCGTGCGCCACCGCCTCGCGGTACACGAACGGACGCATGCCCACTCCCTGGACAATGCCGGTGATATGTATGCGCACGTGTTTCATCGCCAGGTGCTTTCGTGTTTGTTTGCCATTGCGGATTCGCTTGCGTGGCGACGGGCTTTGGGTCGCCTAGAGTTCTAGGCTGGATGTGGTCGCCGCGCAGGTGAATTCGCCATGGCTGACCCCGCGCAGGCCCAAGAGCCTGTCGGCGAGCTCGTAGACGCGCGCGCCGATTCCCTTGAGGGCGAGAATCTCGAGGCAGTTGTGGTGATCGAGGTGTACATGCATGGTAGAGACGATTTCATCCGTGTAGTCATGCTGGACCTCGTCTAAACGACGTGCGAGGTCTCCGGTGTGATGGTCGTAAATCATGGTGAGCGAGCCAATGACCTGCTCTTCTGGAGTGCGCGTAGTCTCGCGGACAAGGGACGCGCGAATCAAGTCGCGAATGGCCTCGGAACGGTTTGCGACGTCGCCACGTCGGGAAATCTGCTCGTCAAAGGTGGCGAGAAGGTCTTCGGGCACGGTGACGGAAAAGCGGGCGAGTTCCCCGGAGCCGCTCGATGGCTGCACGGTGCAGCTTCGGGCATTGCTCTCGGCGCATGCATGATGGCTGTGGCCGATGTGGGCGTGCTCGTGCGCCATGACTACACCAGCTTGATAGTGCCAACGGCGTTGTGGTCGGCTTCGATGGCCTCCTGATAGCCCTCAAGCGCGCCGCGCGCCTCATCAAGGGCACTCATGGCGGCCTCGAGCTTGCCGCCGATGCGCTCCATGTCATAGGTCTCCGTGGCGTGCAGCAGCGTGTGGCTCCATTCGCGGGCAAGCGCGATGGCGTCGTCTACCTGCTTGATGCTCATCTCGAGCTGCCCCATATTCATGCCTGCGTCGTGCATGTCGTGCTCCTCGATACGCTCGGGCCGCTGTGCAGCCCCCCGTTGTGACGGGACGGTCGATATGGGTTAAGTGTACTCTTTTGGCTCTCGTGCCGCCTGGGCATGGTGCCGCGAGAGTTAACTTTCGCGGCGCTTTTTCGTGCGTAAGTCGACAAAAGCTCCCCGAGAGTTAACTCTCGGGGAGCTTCGGCAGCGGTGAGAGGCCGTGCGAGAATTCCTCGCAAATTGCAGCCTGGTTATGGCTGGCACGTTGTGCATGGCGACCAATCGGCAGCTCCGGTTATTTGGGAGCGTTCCTCTACACGTATTGGTAGGTGTCACCCATGGGGACGAATGTTACAGGGACTTCCTCTGTTTCGAGCGCTTTGGGAAGCCATGTTGCCATGTATTCCATGCCGGGCTCTTCCAGATTGAAATGTCCGATTTGAATGGCGCATTTGCCGTGGCCGAGCATAGCGGCATCGCGCACGTATTGGCAGGTGGTGAAGTCAATCATCTCCATGCTAAGGAGGGCGTCGATGCGCTCGGAATCCATGGCGTTGGCGGTAGCGGTGTCGCCAGGTCCTCCCATGATGTGCATGGGAATACGGACTCGTTCAACATCTGTATCCAGGTCTCCCACTACGCGCACCCCGTTTAAACTGAGCTTGTTTACGATTTGCTTGGCGAGGGACCGTGCGGGCGTAGGAGGGATTACGTAATCCATGCTGTTGAACAGCTTTCCCGTTCGATAGCCGAGCCATCCTAGTTTCCAAGCGAAGCCGTAAAATATGCCATCGGCCATCGATCCGTTTTCCTCGATGGGAACTCCAGCGTGGATATAGTCATGACAGCGCCAGATGGCTCCGCCCCAGTTATCGAGCAGTTCTTTCTTGGCTATAAATGCGCTATTGTCGGCAACAACATCTTGATGGTCCCCGTGATTCCAAAAGAGGGCCTCGTGGGTGATGATGAGGTTCGCCCCGCTCTTTCGCGCCTCATCGATGATGTGCGCGGTTGGCCAAATGCACGTGATGATGCCCGTGCACTCCTGATCGGTGTTGCCGTAGGTGACTTTGTCGCGCGTGGTGACGGGGTCGATCGGGTTGCCCGTGAAAGCGTCGATGCCGCAACAAAAGTCCTTGGTCTTCTGGATTGCCTCGCTGATGAGCATGGTATGGCCTCCCGGATTCGTGAGTTGACGTGATGAAGAGGGCGAGGAGCGCTATGCCCCGTCGCCCTCTTAAATGGTAATGGCTACCCTGTGGGGTTTAACGGGCGACGCTAGTCGCGTTCGCTAAGGGGCCCGTTCTCGATCTCGTCCTTGCTGAAGCCGAAGAACCACGTTGCTGCGAAGGAGACTGCAAAGCCCGCCGCCGCAGCGATGCAGGCGAACAGGAGGTTTTCCGTACCTCCGCCCACAAAGGTGAGGATAGACAGGACGCTCGACGGAAGCCCGGCTACGTATGCAGTGACGCCGAGTGCGAGTGCGAGCGCGCCGGAAACGAAGCTCCCCGCCATACAGCAGGCGAAGAGCTTGGGGTAGCGGAAGGTCATTCCGTAGATGAAGGGCTCGCCGACGCCTCCAATCAGCTGTGCCACAAGATAACCGGCGCAAGCGCTCTTCTCGTCGCGAAGCTTAAGACGGAGGAACGCGGCGATCTCCGCACCAAACGCAGGCCAGAGGCTAATGGTGATGGCAACGAAGATAAATGGGTCAAAACCAGCTTGGAGGAAGGCGACCTGAGCGATTCCGATGAGCGCAACATGCATGCCGGTGATGACCATGGGGAGCCATGCCGCTGCAAGGATGCCGCCGCCAAGGATGGAGATGACGCCGCCGGAGGTCCCTAGGAACTCGAACGCGCCGGCGAGTCCGTTCCCGAGCCAAGAGCCAGCAGGGGCGAGTAGGCAGAAGGATATGGGGAGCGTGATTCCGAGAGTGAGGAAAGGAACGAACACGGTTTGCAGTGCATCAGGCATGTGTTTACGCATAATGCGCTCAATTGCATAGGCAACAGGGATGGTCAAGAGAATGGGCAGAACGGTCTGCGCATAGGCACCAGGAGCGCATGGGAAGACACCGTAGATGCTAAAGTCTGCCCCTTCGGCAGCGAGTGAGGAGAAAGTTGGCTCGATGAGCATGCCTCCTAAAAACGCACCGAGAATCGGCGTGAGTCCGATTTGCTTGGCAGCATTAAATCCAAGGTAGATGGGCATAAAGTAAAATGCGGCATTGTAGATCATGTCCATAAAGCGAACGAGGTCGCTGTCCGCGGCCATGACGCCAAGCATAGTGGGCCCAAACACAACGCCAATGGTTTTGAACAGGCCAGCGGCAAGAAGGACGGGGATCATCGGCGTCATGGAGCCGGCAAGATAGTTCATGATGTTTTTGCCGACGCTTGCCATGGTGAGCTTTTCCTTTGGGCCATCCAGATTCTCGTCAATCGCCGCCTGCTTGGAAAAACCTCCAAGGATACAGAGTTCATCGTAAACCTTGGGAACATTTTGACCGATGATGACTTGGAACTGCCCGCCGGACTCCTGTGCCCCGAGGACGCCGTTGAGCTTTTTGACGGCTGCGGTGTCCGGCACGGTGCGATCTTTGAGGGTGAAGCGCAGGCGGGTCATGCAGTGTGTCACAAAACTGACGTTGCTCTTGCCGCCGACTGCCTCGAGGACGTCGGCTGCGATCTGTTTATTGTTGGCCACAGTGGACTCCTTTCACGTATTGCGATGGCAGGCGAGCATGCGCTCACCATCGCGGGCATCGCGCGAGCGTATGCGGATGCCTTACGAAACGGTCTCTATGCCCTGATCGGCGTGCGCGCCGTGCCGATCCCGGATAGCTATCTTTACGCGCTGGGATTATTGCCTGGGCGGGCTACATCGGAGCGCGAACAGATACGGTTGACGTGAAGAATGAGGTAGAGTTTTTCTTCATCGGTGAGTGATTGGCGATATGCGCTTGAGATGAGAGCCGCAATGGCGTCGACGCACGAGGAGACAGCCCGGTTGTCCGCTGCAGCCATTTGGTACATCTCGGAGTTGTCAGAGGATATGGAGTCGCCGGAGGCTACGCGTCGGATAAGGTATTGCAGGTGGGTCGCGAACCGAGCAAAGCCAAATCCCTCTCGGCTGACGGAGGCCCCCATGTTGGATTCAATGAGCGAGATTATCTGCTCAAGCAGGTTGTCCTGCTTTTCTGCCTCATCGCTTGAGGAGGCTCCTGCTGAACTGTAGGCACCGTTTATCAGGCACATGGCAATGCCGGATATCTCGTTGCTGGGTGGCGCGACGCCGAAGTGCTGCCGAATCAGGCCGAGTGACCATTGCGCGATCTTATATTCCAGCGGATAGTTTTGTTGGAGATCGTACGAAAGCGGAGCCGAAAGATAGATATGCTCGCGCATGCGTTGGATGGCAAACTGAATGTGGTCGGCCAGGGCGACCTCGATGTTCGGGCTCAGGTCGTAGCCCAGCATGCCTCTTGCTACGTTGACAATCTGGGCGCTTACCTCAAGGTAGTCGAGAGAAAGGTCGCGCATGAGCTCAACATAGCGTGGCTCGACGTCGTAAAAGGTGTGGTCAACAAGGTTGAGGTCAACGTCTTTGCCCACGGTGCATTGCGCTAGGCCTTTACCGAGGGCGACGACCTGGTGGCCAGCGGGGTCGATGCACAGCACGGCGTTGTTGTTAATGCGCTTGAGTACGATCACGGGCCCTCCTTCGGCATGAAAAAACGGAACAGACATAATGCGCCCTGATGCGCCCAGTCTGCCCCGTTGCAAAAGCGTGGGTAACACCCTGTGTACGCATTGCATAATACTTGCCGAGATTGTAGGGCGTCAAGCGAATGGCTGGAGATGGGGGAATTTGCCGCTAGCCGATTCGGGCGTACCGCTCACGGATTACTGGAGACCCTTGGGGAGGGGCGGCTCTCGTGCCGCCCGGGTATGGTGCCGCGAGAGTTAACTTTCGCGGCGCTTTTTCGTGCGTAAGTCGACAAAAGCTCCCCGAGAGTTAACTCTCGACAAGGAGTAGACAAATTTGGAGCAAGATTACGGGTGGGAGATTATGCGGCGCGAAGCCCGGGCACCTGGGCGCGTCTTGCTGTTGGAAGAGTGGAGGGGGCGCCATGCACATGCTGGTCGTTGATGACGAGGTCGATATCGCGAATATGCTTGCGGAGTATTTCCGTATGGAGGGTTACGAGGTCACGACTGCGCATAGCGGCGCAGAGGCGCTTGCCGCTGCCTCGGCCGAATCTGCGCTCGGCATCATACTGCTCGATGTGAACATGCCGGGTATGGACGGCTTTGAGGTTTGTCGTCGCCTGCGCGAGCACGTGAGCTGTCCCATCATATTTCTGACCGCCCGCGTCGAGGACGTGGACCAGCTCGATGGCTTCGCCGCCGGCGCCGACGATTACGTGCTCAAACCCTTTTCCCTTGAGGTGCTGGGTCGTCGTGTGGCGGCCCACATGGCGCGCGAGGGGAGGGCCCGTGGCGGCAAAAGCGGCAATGCCGCACGGTTCTTTAGCGAACTTACCATCGATTACGCGCAGCGGGTTGTGGAGGTCCACGGAGCGAACGGCGGGCGGCAGCCATACGAGGCGGATGACTCGATCACGGCAGCCGTCGACCTCACCAAACTTGAGTTCGACATCGTCGCCCTGCTGAGCAAACGCCCCGGCCAAGTGTTCGACCGAGATGCCATATACGAGCGCGTATGGGGCTGGGACGCCGCGGGCGACCCCTCGCAGGTCCGCGAGCACATCCGTCGCATCCGGAACAAGTTCGCCGCCGCGGGCGTGGCCGAAGACCCCATTGCTACGGTTTGGGGTGTCGGCTATAAGTGGGTGGCCAAGTGAGGCGCGCGGGAGATGCGGGCGGATGGCATTCCCGGCTGGCTGCGCGCGGGGATGAGCGCCGCGCCCGTCGCGCGTCGCGTCGCGAAAGCCGGGCGCGTGAGCGCGAGGCCCTCAAGCGGCTTCCCCGCCGGGAGCGCCTTGGCGCATGGTGGCGCACGCGCCCGCTCGGCCTGACGTTCACGGTGTATCTGGGCGCGTACCTCGCGGTCGCCACGGTGCTGACGCTGGGGCTCATCGAGCTTCTTTCCACCTGGAACAACGGCTACTACGAACTTGAGGTGACGTTCGAAAACGGTCTGACGCAGCGCGGCGTGGTTGATTCGGGGCCATATATCTATGACCCCGTGGCGCGAGAATTGCTTCCCGCCTCCGAGCTTGACCTGCCGGGCAACGGTCCGCTTGCGGTGTTCATCGCCACGGGGGACTGGGAGGCCGGAGACGATTACGCGCCTGAGGGTGCGGATGCGGCCAGCGTGATACACGCGACGGTCGACATGGTTCGCGACGGACAGGTCCAGCTGTACGACTGGGGTCTCAATTACAACGAATGGTATCCGCAGGAGGAGGTCCTCGAGGTGAACAACTCGATCTCCGCGGACAATCTGGCGCGATATGACGAGCTTAGCCGCGCGAATCGCCTGCAGAGTGTCGAGCTGTTCGAGTCGATGACCGGCGCGGACCTGGAGGAGACCTTTGGCGAGAACCTCGTCTCGAACACCGCATATTATGCGGCGTCCCAGCGCCCCGCCGGCCCCATGCCGTGGATTCTGGCGATTGCTACCGGCCTTGCTCCGGTGCTGGCCTACGGCGGGTTGGGCTGGATCACGTTCCGTAGGTTCTATCGGGTGCATATCGCCGATCCTTTGGGCGAGCTCTCGGGTGCCGCGGAGCGCATAGCCGGGCAAGACTTGGACTTTTCGATTGAGCGGGTTCGGGGCAAGGAGCTCGGCCGCTTGTCGGAGACGCTCGAAGACATGAGGGCTTCGCTGCTCGATGCCCAGCGGGAGCTGTGGCGCACGGCGGAAGGGCGCCGCCGCCTCAATGCGGCGTTCGCGCACGATATGCGCACGCCGATTACGGTACTCAAGGGCACGGTCGAGATGGCGCAGATGCGCCTGCGCCGTGGGGATGCGCTTGCAGAGGAGTCGCTTAACGCGCTTTCGTCGCAGGTGATGAGGCTTGAACGATACGCTACAGAAATGGGCGGACTCACCAAGCTGGAGGATCGGCCCGTCGAGCGCCGCATCATGCCGGCAAGCGAGCTCGTTGACGAGCTCGCCGCCCATGCCGCGGAGGTTGTCGCGGCACGTGGCGAGGGCCTCAAGCTGCACGTGAAGCGGGAGATGCCGCCGGTTCCATGCGAGGGGACGGACATGGCGCTGGCGACGCCGACGGTGGAGTCGGCGATGTCGACCGTGAAGAGGCCCAGCCCGCATGCCGCGGATATGGGGAGCGGCCTCGCGTATGTCGACCTTTCTCTCGTCGAGGAGGTGCTCGATAACCTGCTGAGCAACGCGTGCGGACACGCGCGCGGTGTCGTTGGGCTGGAGGCAGTCGTACGGGAGGGCGAGCTCGTCCTCCGCGTGAGCGATGACGGTCCGGGTTTCACGCCCGAGGCGCTACGCCGCGGATGCGATCCGTTTTTCAGCGAGAACAAGTCTGCCGAGCACTTTGGCTTGGGGCTGAACGTGTCGAGCATCCTGTGTGGGCTGCACGGCGGTACGCTTGATTTGGCGAACGGTGAGATGGGTGGCGCATGTGTGACTGCGACGTTTGACGTGGATGGCGCGGAGCGAGAGGGGTGACCGCGTTCCTGCATAAGGTTGAAGAAGGGGGAGCTTGTTCTCGGTGATGCGCCGACCTTACCTTAAGAAAGGCTTACCTTAACGTAAGGCTTACTGAATTGTCATCGCTGGTAGACAAAAGGTAGACACGCGGCTGAGAAACTATCCTTGTCCTAAAACCAAGGAGGGATCGCGATGATGGAAATGCAGCCCGAAGCGGAAAGCTACGTCGGCCAGGTTGCCTGCGGGGGAGCTGCGCGCCGCGTGGATTCGGGTGTCCTGAGCGAGTTGCGTCGTCGCGCCAGGCCCGAGGCGGATGGGGCTCGAGTACGGGCGGCCTCCGCGTCACTGGCTGCAGATGCGATGCCTGTAGCGGGTTTCGCACCGGCGGAGGCTGAGTCCGAAAACGATCTCGACGCCCGCCGAAAGACCCTCCGTCGCCGTGTCATAATCGTCCTCGCCGTCGCCGCGATTGGAATCGCCGCTGCGTGTTGGGAGTATCTCCCGAGCGTGCTTACATGGCTTGCGGACCCGCAGGCAGTGCGGGCCTTCGTCGCCGATAACGCAGTGATGAGCCGACTCACCATGCTGGGAATCAACGCGACGCAGATCTTCTTGGCGTTTCTGCCCGGCGAACCCGTCGAGTTGGCGAGTGGCTACGCTTTTGGCTTTTGGGAGGGTACGGCGTTGTGTCTCGTGGCTTCGGCGGTTGCGACTTCGGCAATATACTGGGCGACGCGCCGTTGGGGCTGGCGCTTGGTGGGGCTGTTTTTCGATCGAAGTCTGCTCGACCGATTTTCTTGGCTCAACAATGCCAAGCGTCTTGAGCTGGTGATGCTCGTCATTTTCCTCATTCCGGGCACGCCGAAGGACTTCCTCACGTATTTCGCCGGGCTCACTAAGATGTGCTTTACCCCCGTCGTTCTTATTGCCACGTTCGGTCGCATTCCGTCCATCGTGACCTCGACGGCTGCGGCTTCTGCCGTGGGTAGCGGCAATTGGGTGATGGTCGGCGTGGTTTTGGCTGCGTCTGCACTGCTCGTCGCCGTGGGTGGCCTGCTGTATCGTCGCGTGCGCGCACGGGCAAAGTAGGCCCCGCAAAGGGAAGCACAGAAGGCGTTCTTGCATTGCGCTGCTTTATGGGCTACGCGCGGCGGTTGATGAAAAAATCCGCCATGGAGATGAGCAGGTCGGCAGCCTTATCTGTGATGGTGCCGCATTCGGTGAGCTGTCGTGCGCGCTCCTGCGCCTCGTCGGCGAGCTTACGTGCGAGGTCGCGGCACATCTCGATGCCACCGCCCAGGTCGATGAGCTCGACGGCCCGGGCCAGATCGGCGGCGTCGGTGGCTTTGGCCTCGAGCAGCGAGACGAGTTCCGCGCGCGGTTCGGGCGCGAGGTGCTCGAGCGCCCAGACCACGGCGAGCGTGCGCTTGCCCTCGGTGATGTCGCTGCGGAAGTCCTTGCCCTGCGCGTCGGCGTCGCCCACGAGGTTGAGCAGGTCATCCTGCAACTGGAAAGCAAGGCCCGCCGGTCGGCCCAGCTCGATGAGGCCAGCGGCCGCATCGGCGTCCGCGCCCGCGGTGACGGCCCCGATGAACAGCGGGCTCGCAACGGTGTACCAGGCGGTCTTGCCCTCGATCATATATAGGTAGTCGTCGCTCGTCACGTCCCAGCGGCCATCGCGCGCCCATCCCAGGTCCAGCGCCTGTCCCTCGAGCGTATGGCGCTCCATGCGCACGAGCTCCTCGAGTACGCGGACGCGCCGCTCCGGCTCGAGCGAGGTGTCGCCGAGGACGACCTCGAACACGTGCGTGAGCGCCAGGTCGCCGGCGTTGATCGCCAGCCCTTCGCCTTCGGTGATGTACAAGCAGGGCTCGCCGCGGCGCAGTTCGCTCGCGTCGGCGATGTCGTCGTGGATGAGTGCCGCGCTCTGGAACAGCTCGATCGCGACGCCGGAGGAAAGGGCCTGCTCGGCGCGGCCCCCTACGGCCTCGGCGCCCAGCAGCGCGAGGACGGGGCGCACGCGTTTGCCACCGCCCGCGGTGAAGTGTGCGAGCGGTCCGTAGAGGTACCGGTCGAGATCGGCGGCCGGAGCGACGTCGCCCGCGGCCATTGCAGTAGCGTCGGCATCGCGCAGGGCGCGCTCAACCAAGGGCAGCTTGTCGCGCAGGTATGCGAGGAAAAGATCACCCGCGTGCTCGTTCGTGTTGCTCATGTGCAGCCTTTCCCGTCGAGACTCTCATTGTCCCATGCTAGCAAAACGGGGCGACTTCAAGCCGCCCCGTTCGGGTTCGCTATGGATACGCTGCATTGCGCGCGCATGTTGCCCCTCGCCATCGCCGCCGGACATTGGTGCCGATGGCCGGCGGCGGAAGCGGAGTCTCCTTACCCCTCGTAGCCGTTGGGGTTGTGAGACTGCCAGTTCCAGGCGTCGCGGCACATGTCGTCGATGTCGAACTGCGCCTCCCAGCCCATGAGCTCGCGGGCCTTGGAGCAGTCGGCGTAGTTCTCGGCTACGTCGCCGGGACGGCGCGGGTCGATGACGTAAGGAACCTCGTGTCCGCACGCCTTGCCAAAGGCGCGGATGATTTCGAGCACGGAGGTGCCGCGGCCGGTGCCCAGGTTGAACACCTCGACACCCTCGCGGCCGTTCATCCATGCGAGCGCGGCGGCGTGGCCGGAGGCCAGGTCGCACACGTGGATGTAGTCGCGCACGCCGGTGCCGTCGGGCGTGGGGTAGTCATCGCCAAAGACGTGCACGGCCTCGCGCTTGCCGATGGCGGTCTGTGCCACGTAGGGCAGCAGGTTGTTGGGAATGCCCTTGGGGTCCTCGCCCATGAGGCCGCTCGCGTGCGCGCCGATGGGGTTGAAGTAACGCAGCAGCACAACGTTCCACTCGGGGTCCGCGGTGTGGAGGTCGGTGAGCATCTGCTCGATCATCCACTTGGTCCAGCCGTAGGGGTTAGTGGCCATCTTCTTGGGGCTCTCCTCGGTGAGCGGGAGGCTGTCGGGGTCGCCGTAGACGGTCGCGGAGCTGGAGAAGATGATGGACTTACACCCATGGCCGCGCATGACGTCGACGAGCGTGAGGGTGTTGCCGATGTTGTTGCTGTAGTACTCGATGGGCTTGGCCACGGATTCGCCCACGGCCTTGTAGCCGGCGAAGTGGATCACGCGGTCGATGCGATGGGCGTCGAAGATGCGCTCGAGAGCTTCGCGGTCGTTGACGTCGGCGACGTACATGGTGAGGTTGGCCGCGGCCTGGTCGCCGACGATGGTCTTGATGCGGTCCTCGACCTTGGCCGAGGCGTTCGACAGGTCGTCGACGATGACAACCTGGTAGCCGCGCTGAAGCAGCTCGACGACGGTGTGGGAGCCAATGAATCCGGCACCGCCGGTAACAAGGACGCAGGTATCGGCAGGGGTGAGGGTCTGGGTCATGCAAGCGCTCCTTTCGGGGGATGATGCTGGGGAGAGTATACCGCTTCACATGGTTGCCCCGTCCGTTGAGCGTCTCGCGGTCCGCGTTAACGCAAAACGCCTACCGCATGCCAAGATGGCTTCATGCGGCAGGCGTTGTTCACAAGACCTGTTGGATGTGGGCTACTCGAGGGCCCAGCCGCCCGCCCAGCCCCAGCGAGGGCTCACCGTGTCACCGTAGTAGGAGATCCAACGGTCAAGGTTGGTGGAGGCGATCCCGCCGATGTTCTCCATGACGGTGTTGTTGCCCACGTAGATGCCCACGTGGCCGTAGATGCGGCCCATGGTGTTCTTGGAGTAGGTGGAGACGGCGACGATCATGCCCACGCGCAGGTTGTCCTTGTTGGAGCTCGTGCACCAGCGGTTGTACATGTCATTAGCGTTGCCGCCCAGGTAGGAGAAGCCCGCCGCAGCGAACACGCGCGAGACCCACATGGCGCAATATCCGGCGCCGGGGCTCGGCACGGCGTAACAGCAGGAAACCACGCGCTCCTGCGAGCGGGACGAGCCGGAGACCTGGGCGTTGCCGGGCAGATACGTCGTTCCCCCGCCGCTCTGCTGGTGCTGCTGCTGAGCCTCCTGTTGGCGACGCTCCTCCTCGACCGCGGCGAGGTATTCGGCATCGCGCTGGGCCATGAGCTCTTTGACGTCGCTGGAAAGGCCATCGACCAAAGTTTGGACTTCGCCTTGCTTGGCCTGCATGTCGGAGAGCTGGTCGGCCTGCTGCTGCCTGAGGGTCTCCAGCTCGGTCTTCTGCTGCTCCAGTTCTGCTTTTTGCTGCTCCAGGCTCTCGCGGATCTGCTGGATCTCACTGATGACCTGTTTATCGGCATCGTTGATCTTCTCGACGTAACGGCTGTTGGAGAGCAACTCGTCAAAGGACTTCGCGGCGAGCAGGAGTTTGAGGGTGCTGCCGGGGCCGTCCTTGTAGCTGTCGGACACGCGGCCGGCGAGGACGTTCTGCTTGTCCTCGAGTTCCTGCTGCTTCTCTTCGATTTGCTCTTGCGTTTCGTCGATTTGGGTTTGGACGTCATCGATCTGGGCGATGGTTTTTTCCTGCTCCAGGCTTAGCGCTTGGAACTCGGCGGCGAGCTGCTCGAGCTCGGCTTCCACGGCGGCGAGCTTCTCCTCTGCCGTGGCGAGTGCGTCGAGGGTCTTTTGCGAGGCTCGTGCAGCATAGGCGCGTCCGGGCAGGCCGAATAGCACGGCGGAAGCGGTCAGCGCAAGTGCCGCCTTGATGGCACCGCGGCGCGAAAACTCGGCATTATAGCCCACGTTGAAAAGTGCGTTCTGAATGCGCTCCTGCTTCTCGACTTCCGAGGCGGGCGCGTTGGGAATGTGCGACATGGGTGCTCCGTTTGGTTCTGTGAATGATGTACGCCACATATCAGGGATAAAGGATACCGCAAGATAATGGGCACGGTATAAATTTCACGGAAACGCGTCGGCCAATGGACATGGTCGTGGTGCGGAGAGGGACGGTTACCGCATGCTGAACGCGATGAGGGCCGCAAGGTACAGTGCAAGCGCTGCGATCGCGGGGGCGTCGCGCCTCGCGACGAGCCGCATCACGTGGTAGTGCGTTCGTTCGCCGCCGGTGTAGCAGCGTGCATCCATGGCGCGCCCCAGGTTCTCGGCATGGCGAAGGGCACTGGCGAATAGCGGAACGATGAGCGGTACGCATGCCCGCGCATAGGCGAGCGCGCCCTTGTTTTCCAGATCGGCGCCGCGAGCGGTTTGCGCCGCCACGATGTGCTCGGCCTCCTGCGAGAGCGTGGGCACAAAGCGCAGGGCTATGGAGAGCACGAGCGTTCCCTGGCGCACGGGTACGCCCACGCGCTCCAGCGGGGCGAGCAGGTACTCGGCGGCGTCGGTCAGCGCGACGGGCGTGGTGGTGAGGGTGAGGAGCGACCCGGCAAGGAGCAACAGGAAGAAACGGGCGGTGTAGAGCACGGCGGCGTGCACGCCGCTCCAATGGATGTGCAACGGCCCCATGCTTAAGGCGACCTCGCCGGATTGGACGAAGAAAAGGTTGATGAGCGAGGTGACCACGAGGAAGAGCGCGATGGGACGGATCTGCGACAGGAGGCGGCGCGCGGGCACATGGGAGCAGGCCACGGCGCCGCCCACGGCCAACGCCGCAAGGAGCAGTGTGGGCAAGGAACTCACGAAAAAGCAGCTCACCATAAAGACAACGGTCCCAAGGAGCTTCACCCGAGGGTCGAGCCGGTGGACGGGCGAATCGGCGGAATAGTACTGGCCGATGCTAGCGCGTAGTGCCATGGCGGCTCACCTCCGCATGGTCTATACGGCGGCCGCGGTCGAGCTCGATGACCTGGTCGGCGAGCTCGGTGACGTCTTCCATGCTATGGGTGACCATAATCAGTGTGGTCCCATCCTGCTTGAGCTGCTTCAGAAGCCTCCGGATGTGTTTGCGTCCGGCGGGATCGAGGCCCGCCATGGGTTCGTCGAGCACGAGGATGGGTTGTCCCATCGCCAGGACGCCGGCGATCGCGACGCTGCGCTGTTGGCCTCCCGAGAGCGCGAAGGGCGACGCCTGCAGGAGGGATTCGGTGGGCTCGAGGTTGACGGAGCGCAGGCTGTCGCACACGCGTCGGTCGATCTCGTCCGACGGCACCCCGAGGTTGCGCGGGCCAAACGCGACATCGTCGAAGACGGTCTCGGCAAACAGCTGGCGCTCGGGGAGTTGCGCCACGTATCCAACGCTGCGACGAAGCTCGCCGCGGCGCGCAAGGTCGGCGGTGTCGATGCCCTCGATGCGTACCGTTCCCCGGGTGGGGAGCTTGAGGGCGCAAGCGAGCTCGGCGGTGGTCGACTTGCCCGATCCCGTGCGCCCAATGAGAGCGGTGATGGTGCCGGGCCGCGCCTGGAAGGAGAGGGAGTCGAGCGCGAGCGGAACTGAGCTGCGGGAAGCGTCGCTGCTTCCGCGGACGCCGAACAGCCTCCGGCGGCGCGTGCGATTGCGCGGGTTCACGGCTTTTGCGTAGGAGAACGAGACGTGATCGAACACGACGCTGGGCTTGTCGATGGGCTCGGCTGCGCTGTCGGCGCGCGTTGCCGCCGCGGCACGTTGCTGGTTGGAGGGTCTGCCGTGGCCTTCCGCGCCGCCGTGGGCTCCTGCTTCGCCAGAGCGCTCAGCGCTTACGCTCCATGCGCTCGGCACCTCGAGACCGAGGCTCTCCACCAGTTTAGGCTGCGAGAAGAGCTCGCTCGGTGTGCCGTCGAACGCCGTGCGTCCGTGATCGAGCACGAGAACGCGGTCGGCCGCGAGGGCGTCTTCCATAAAGTGGGTTACATGCAAGATGGTGATGCCGCGGGCGCTGAGCTCGGCGATGATGCCTCGCACGCTCGAGCGGCCCTCGGCATCGAGCATGGCGCATGGCTCGTCGAGCAGCAGGATTTCCGGTTTCATTGCGAGCGCCCCGGCAATCGCCACGCGCTGCATCTGCCCGCCGGATAGATCGGCGGGGTCGCTCTGCGAGCGTTCGTCCATGTCGACGGCGGCGAGGGCGGCGTCGACGCGTTTCGCGATCTCCGGCTGGGGGGTGCACAGGTTTTCCGGACCAAAGGCGACGTCGTCAGCCACGACGCTCGTCACCATTTGGTCCTCAGGATGCTGAAAGACGCTCGCGGTCCGGCTGCGTATGGCAAGCGTGCGACACGGGTCGCTCGTGTCCATGCCGTGAATGACGGCGCGGCCCGCCGTTGGGATGGTCAAGACGTTGACGAGTTGGAGCAAGGTCGACTTACCCGACCCATTGCCGCCCAAGATACAGAGGTGTTGCCCGCTGGGGACGCGCAGACAGATATCGTTGAGGGCTTCGGTCGCAGCGCCGGGGTACGTGACGTGTACGTGTTCGAAGACGATGGCGTCGGCGGTCACGAGCGCATTGCCCCCTGTGCCTTGAGGACGTTTGCGCACGGCGCGAGCAGCACTTGGCCGGCAGCGGTGTTAATGATCATTTTGAGCATGTTGAAGGGCAGCAGGATCGGCAGGATCATGGCCGCGACCTCTTGGACGGTGATGGCCGTGTAGAGGGGTGTCACCACGAGGTTCATCGCGCATGCAAGCGCAACGGATACCACGGAGCCGAGTGCCATGCCAACAACGGATGCGCGGCGCGAATGTCCGCCTTTTGCGTACATGATTGCCGCGGGGATGACGAATGCACAGGTAGAGAGCATGCCCATGGGCGCGCCGAACGGATCGAGGAACACGCGGGGCATCCACGAGATGATGGCGACGGCGGCTCCGAGCTTGGGGCCAAAGGCGAGCGCCGCGATAAGGCAGGCGATGCCCGAGGGGTCGTACATGAGCCAAGGCGCGGCGGGGAAGATGGGGATCTGCACGAAGCTCAAGATGAGCGAGGCCGCGGTGAAAAGCGCCGCGAGGGCGATCTTCTTTGAATCGATAGCATTGTTCATGGGAATACCTTCCGTTTCTTCACTCCGGACTATACCGTCGGCCCCGGAATCGCACCGGGTCGGTCGCTGTTTGCGGCTCGCGGGCTCATGCGCTTGGCGAGGAATACGCCGCACATTTACCGCCGGTGGGGAATTGCACCCCGCCCTGAAACATGTCGACTATAACGCGCCTTTCTGCGGGGCGCAATGGGGGAGCCCGGGCGCGGGGGAGTTTGGCACGCAAACGTCCTCGTTGCCGAGCGTTGCTCGGCAGCCTGCGGAATGTTTGCTTTGCCAAGCTCCCCCGCGCCCGGGCTCCCCCATTGCGAAGCTCCTCGAAAGGGTTATGGAGTCGCGTGGGAGGGGGCGGGTGCTTGGGTATAGTGGGGTGTGACTGTGTTTCACCTACCTATTGGGAGGGCCTTATGCACGAGCACGAGTATGTGAGCGAAGAGCTGCTCTGTGTGTTGGCGGGAATCGCCGGCGAGGACAATGTGCTCATGACCGAGCCCATGCGCGATTACACGACGTTTCATATTGGCGGGCCGGCTGACGTGTTCGTGACGCCGCGCACCCCCGAGGTGCTCGTCAAGGTGCTCGACACCTGCTATTTGGGTGATGTTCCGGTGACGATCGTGGGTAACGGGTCGGACCTGCTCGTGGGTGATCGCGGCATTCGCGGTGTGGTTGTGCTCCTGCGTGACAATCTCGCTCAGGTTGAGGTCGACGCCGGCGGCTGGCGCGTGACTGCCCAGGCCGGCGCGCTTTTGCGTGACGTGGCCCTCGCCGCCGCCGAAGAGGGGCTCTCCGGCATGGAGCCGCTGTGGGGCATTCCCGCGACGGTGGGCGGTGCGTGCTTTATGAACGCCGGCGCGTACGACGGTACGATGGGCGACGTCCTCGAGTCGGTCCGCGTGTACGTGCCGAGCAAACAGGGCAATCGCGGGTCGGTCGTGACGCTCGAGGCGCGCGACCTCAATCTGGGGTACCGCAAGAGCCGCGTGCACGATGACGGACTCATCGTGCTTTCCGCTACCTTCAAACTTTCGCCGAGTAACCCTGCCATGGTCCGAGCCGCGATGGACGACTACCAGGCACGTCGCGAGGCAAAGCAGCCGCTCGACATGGCGAGCGCGGGATCGACGTTCAAGCGTCCCGAAGGCTACTTTGCCGGTAAGCTCATCATGGACGCGGGCCTGCGCGGCGCGCGCGTGGGCGATGCGCAGGTGAGCGAGAAGCATTGCGGTTTCGTGGTGAATACCGGCCGCGCGAGCGCGAAGGACGTGCTCGGCCTCATCGAGCATGTGCAGGCCGAGGTCAAGGCACAGTTCGGCGTCGACCTCGAGCCCGAGGTCCGCATGATCGGCGAGTTCTAACGTCTCGAATAGGCCTTGGCGTAAACGTGCCGTCTCCTTGCGTGCGATCGTTCAAAAGCCTGAAAAGAAGCGGCCGTCTCGGATGAGACGGCCGCTTCGGTTTGGGGCGGTAACGGTGCGTGGTGACTACTTGTCCTCGTTGAGTTCGTCGAGGATCCAGTTGATAGCGCCCTTCGGGTCGTTCGTGAGGTCGATGTACTGCTTACCGCGGGTCGTGAGCAATTTGATGCCCAGGCGGTCGGTATCGGCCTTCATATCCTCGTAATACGTGCGAGCCTGAGGTGCAAGTACGATCACGTTGTACTTGCTCATGATTTCATAATGGCTGCCGTACGCGCCGGAGTTCGAAACCAGGTCGATTCCCTCGGCAGCAGCTCCTTCGCGCAGGGCATTGGCGAGCATTGCGCTCGTGCCGGCTCCCTGGCACAGGACGAGAACCTTGATCTGCTCGCCCGTGCTCTTCATTTTGTCGGCGATGGCTTTGGTGTCGACAACCGGTTCGATGGATTCTCCCTCGGCACCGGTCTCCTCCTCGGCGATGAGGCTAAGGTCATATGCTTTGCAGAACGGATAGTAGATAACGAAGTCCACTGCCAGGAGCACGACCACGAGCAGCAGGGAAATGGCCTGCATGTTGGTGGTGAGGAAGATGCCCACCGGTCCGGGAAGCGCCCAGGGCAGGGTGTAGATGGGGGCGTTCATACCGAGGAAGTCAATGAATGCCTTGCCGATGACGGCGTTGGCCATGGGGGCGAGAAGGAAGGGGACGAACATGTAAGGATTCAATACGATGGGCATACCGAAAATGACGGGCTCGTTGACTCCGAAGATGGTGGGAATGACGGAGGCCTTACCCATGGCGCGCAGCTGCTTGGAGTGCATGAGAAGCATGAGGATGATCGGAACGACGAACGTTGCGCCCGATCCTCCCAGGCCGGAGATGAAGCTCGTGAAGTCCTGCGTGAGGGCAAGGGTGGGATGGCCGCCCGCCTGGAACACTTCGAGGTTGATGGTCGGGTTGCCATAGAGGGCGGCGTTGAGCGGAGTCATGACGACGGATGCGCCGTGGATGCCCATGAACTGGAAAAGTGCGACAGCGCCGGAGATGAACGCCATGCCGGCATAAGAGTCGACGGCGGAGAACAAGGGCGACATCAACGTGGACACGAGGTTGGCGAACGGCGTCGCGATGGTGGCGCGGCAGACGAAGTCGATTGCGGCGCAGATGATGATGGAGAAGCCGAAAGCGAAGATGTCGCGGAAGCTTTGGGCGATCGTGCCGGGAACCTCCTTGGGCATCCTGATGGTCACGTTGTGCAAGATGCAGAACTTATAGACGTTCACGATGATGAACGCAGAGATGAGCGAGGAGACGACGCCCTTGCTGCCCATGAAGCCGGTGTCGAAAACACTGGTGTCAACTCCGTCGACGGCGACAACGGAGTTGGTCACGGAGAGCAACAGCATGCCGCACATGGCCGCGATCATGGTCGAGCTGGGGTTGATCGCCTTTCCGGCAGGCATGCGGCGGTTCATGGAGGTGGCGAGTGAGTTGGCGGTTTGCCCGGCGACCATGATGCCGAAGACGCCCATGGTGTAGGCATACACCTTGTTGCAGAAGTCAAGCGCCTCCTGTGGCAGCGTGATGCCGACATATGCCGGAAGGGTGGATATCAGCAGGAACAAGCTGGAGAACAAGATGATGGGCATGTTCGATATGAAGCCATCCTTGATGGCCACCAGGTACATGTTCTTCGAGATCTTGTCGAAGAATCCCTGATGCCTTTGCAGCAGTTTGACGATTGAGTCCATGTCACGTCCTTTCGTGTACGCGTTCGTCGGCGCTAGGCTGCGGCGTCCGGAATCAACGAGCCTAGTGTGCATCGGTCATATCAAGAAAGATACAACTGATACAAATTGTCGGCAATAATTGAAAAGCACTCGGGAATTGTAGGTCAAGTTATATTTGGCAATATCGGTGAACGGTAGCAGTTACATTTATCAATAAGATAAATACCTGCCAAAATAATAAAAGATATGGATCCTTCTACCGTTTACCGATGGAATGCAGACAAGTTATTTAGTTGTTGTAACAATTAGGTATCAATTGAGCGGTATTGTCTATACGCTCGAATGACTATATGAAAGGTGATCCAATGGCAGGTAAGCGTCTTCTCAATTTCAACGCCTCAGACTTTCTGAGTGCAACGCCCATGGAGCTCAAGCAGGCGATTCTTGCGTCGGAGGGGCGCACCATCATGGCGGAGAACGTTCCCGGCTCCCCGTTATTGCTGGGTGCGACCAATGCCGAGTACGAGGCGCATGCCGGTGCGGACCTGCTCATGTTCAACGCGCTCGACCTCTTCGACCCGGAGATTGCCTGCGTGCCTGAGGGGATCGAAGAGAACCCCATCTCTTGGGTCAAGCGCGCTTGCGGACGGGCGATCGGTGTGAATCTGGAGCCAGTGGATGACCAAACCGAAATGGTCGAGACCCGCGTCGAGCTTCCTGTTGGGCGCCGTGTCTCCATCAAAACGCTGGAGCGGGCGAATGAGCTCGGCTTCGACTTCGTCTGCCTCACCGGCAATCCCGGCACGGGCGTTTCGAATGCCTCGATCGCTCATTCGGTCAGGGTTGTCAAAGAGCATTTCAACGGCCTGGTCATCGCTGGCAAAATGCATGGGGCCGGTGTGGATGAGCCTGTCATGACCCTTGAGATCGCCAAGTCCTTCATCGGGCTTGGTGTCGATATCTTGCTTGTGCCCGCCCCGTATACCGTCCCGCATTTCCAGGAGCAGGACCTGCGCGAGATCTGCGATTACGTGTACAAGTTCAATGAGGGAAAGCCCATCGAGGAGAAGGTGCTTGTCCTTGCGGCGAACGGCACAAGCCAAGATTCGTGCGACCCGGACTCCATCCGTCAAATCGGACTTGCGGCGAAGGCGGCTGGAGCGCATCTGCAGCACATCGGGGACTCGTTCAACGGGTGCTGCCTTCCCGAGAACATTTGGACGCTCGGCGTCGCCATTCGCGGCCTTCGCCATCAGCTCGCCATGACGAGTCGCTCGGTGATTCGCTAGGCGCGAGCGTCCCGCCCGTATAATACTATCCACGACGAAGACACAGGAAGAGCGATACATTGGGGGCAGCGGTGTTGGATTCTCGGGAAAAGCGGCCACTTTACGTTCAGCTCGTGGACGCTCTGCTCTCCGACGTGGTCGGTGCCGGCGGCGAGGGAGAGCAACTTCCCACCGAAAAGGAGCTGTGCGATGAATACGCCGTGAGTCGAACGACTGTGCGTCAGGCGCTCGCGGAGCTGGAGCAGAGGGGCTTGATCTATCGCATTCAGGGCAAGGGTTCTTTCATTGCCTCGGAGGCGTCGGTCGATGAGCCCTCGTCCATGCTTGATTTCGATATGCTCGCTCAGTGCGAGAGTGTGGAGCCGGGCGAGATCGTTCGCGAACTGGTTTGTCGTGATCTGCCGGATGTCGCGATGTCGACGGTCCAAATGTTCGGCGGGGCCTCCAGGGCATCAGTGTGCAGGACCGACGTTCGGTATCTTGTCGACGGTTCCGTCGTCGCGCTTGAGAGCATTTACTTGCGGCGATCCGACGTCAACGCGTTGCCGGACTGCGAATCCGAGCCGGTGCTCCGCACACTCATGGCGATTCGCCCTCGTGTGTCTTCCGTTCGCGAAAGCTATCACGCACGGTCGATTACAGCGGGTGAGCGAGATGCCTTTGGCGTCGAAGACGGGGTCCTGCTATCGATCACTCGATATGTGTCCGACGCGAACGGCGCGCTCGTGGCCCTTGTGGAGCGTCGAGTCCTGACCGATCGCGTGTCATATCAGAATTACAGATTTACTTCTTAAGGAGAGCGCATGGCTACCAAGCAGGAAATATCTATGATCGGTTTCGAAATCGTCGCGTACGCGGGCGATGCTCAGACGGATCTGATTGAGGCATTGGATTGCGCGCGCAGGGGGGAGTTCGATCGGGCCGAGGAGTTGCACGCCTCCGCCAAGGAGGCTCTCATCGGTGCGCATGACACACAGACCAAGCTGCTGTCGCAGGAGGCGGGCGGCTCCGAGATGGATGTGACGTTCATCATGGTCCATGCGCAGGATACCCTCATGACCGCCATGATGATGGAGAAGCAGACCCGCTTTTTCATCGATGAGTATCGTCGCATCGCCGCCCTCGAGGCGAAACTGGATTAAGGGATTTTGATGGGGGCTGGGTGCAAATTGCGCGTCGGTCAACGCTTTCGCCGACGGCGCGACGAGCTGCGGCGGCACTTCTGCCACAACACAACGACGTGCGTGAAATGTCGAAACTGATGCGCTTCAACGTCGTTTTTTTCGACATTACACGCGCATGCCGCACAAACGCCGCGCTGACCGGAGCAATTCGCACCTGCCCCATGCGCGCCCGTTCGCGTACCTCGCCGTTACGAGAAGTCGGTGAGTTCCTGCCAGCGGGAGGATTCCACGGTGCCGCCGTCTTGCAGGATGAAGTACGCCGCCGTGTCCTCGAGCGCGTCGGCGATCTCGGCGCCTTGGCGGCTGCCGGCCACGAACAGCGTGGTCGAGAGCGCATCGGCGGCGGTCGAGGACGGGCTGAGCACCGTGACGCTCGCAACGTCGGTCTGGACGGGCTCGCCGGTGCGCGGGTCGAGGATGTGCCAGTACGTGACGCCGTCTTGCTCAAACACGCGCTCGTACAGGCCGCTCGTCACCAGTGACCCTCCCTGGACGCGCGCGGTGCCCACCACGGTGTCGCCACCGGGGTCGTTGGGATCGCGGACGCCGGTTTCCCAGGGTTCGCCGTTCGGCTTCTCCCCAAACAGCGCAATATTGCCGCCGAGCGAGAGCACGGCGCCGGTGGCGCTCGTCTCGTCGCGTAGTAGATCGCAGAGGCGGTCGGCCACATACCCCTTGGCGATGCCGCCCAGGTCGAGCTTGGCCTGCGGGTCGGCCAGACGCACGGTGAGCGCCTCCTCGTCAATCTCGATGCAGCGCCAATTCACATGGGGCAAAGCGTCGGCGATCGTCTCGGGTGCCGGGCGCACGCCCTCGGTGAAATCCCAGAGCGTGGAAACTGCGCCGATCGTGATGTCGAACAGGCCGTCCGCCTGCTCGCAATACGTTTTGGCGGCGAGCAGGAGGTCGACGGTGTCGGCGTGCACGCGAATGGGTTTGCCTGCCGCCGCGTTGATGCGGGCGATATCGGACTTCTCGTCATAGAGATCGAAGAGGGAGTCGAAGTGGGCACATGCTTTGGCCAGACGTGCCGGTGCTGCGTCGTCACCGTAGACGCTGAAGGTGCAGTAGGTGTCGAAGGCGAAGGTCGACCCGGTGACGGGTTTTGCGGCTGAGGCTCCGCTTCCGGGCCGTGCGCATCCGGAGAGCAGCAGCGCGAGGGTCGAGCAGGCGCCGCCGCACATGAGCCCGCGCCGCGAGATCGGCGTGCCCTTTTCCCTATCCATGGAATGCCTCCTGGGGCAGTGCACGCAGGACGAGCCGGGCGGCAACGCCCACGGCGGCCCCGCACAGGACGCCGGACACGGCGAGCGCGGGCATGTTGGCGAGCGCGACGCGGCTGGAGAGCAGCACGGCGACGGCGATGAGCTGGCCGGCGTTATGGGCGAGCCCGCCGAGCACCGAGGTGGCGACGGTGGAAAAGGCCCCGCTGCGCACGGCGAGTGCCATGACGGCCCAGGACAGCAGGCCGCCCGCCAGGGAAAAGACGAGCATCTGCAGGTTGGCGAACAGCAGCGTCGAGGCGATGACCTTGATGAACATGAGGAAGAGGCCCGCTTTCGCGCCCAGGCGCTCGAGTGCCATGAGGATTACGACGTTGCCCAGGCCCAGCTTCACGCCGGGCACGGTGACGGGCAGGGGGATGAGTAGTTCGAGGTAGCCGCATACGAGCGCGGCGGCGGTGAGCACGCCGTAGAGCGCGGCGCGCCGTCCGGGGGAGGTCGGCACCGTGGGCGCCGTGCGTCGCCTGTTATCGGATGTGTCAGCTGAGTTTCTCATACTTGTCATTATACGGGTTGGGTACGCTGTTAGGAGTTTGGCACCCAATACGAGAGGAGAGCCCTCATGGCCGTCCTGTTTATCGAATACCCCAAGTGCACTACCTGCAAAAAGGCCAAGAAATGGCTGGATGAGCATGGCGTCGAGTACACCGATCGCCATATCGTCGAGGATAATCCCACGGCGGCGGAGCTGGCGGAGTGGCACGAGCGCTCCGGCCTGCCGCTGCGCCGCTTCTTCAACACGAGCGGCATGAAGTACCGCGAGCTCGGCATCAAGGCCAAGCTCGACGCCGGCATGACGGACGAGGAGGCGTACGCCCTGCTCGCCACGGATGGCATGCTGGTCAAGCGCCCGATCATCGTGACCGACAACGCGGTTCTCACGGGCTTTAAAGAGGCCGCGTGGGAGGAGGCGCTGCTCTAAGCGTCTGTTGGAAATAGGAGGGCCGCCGTCGGTCCATGCCTCGGCTCTCCCTTAAAAATGTCTATGGGAATTGTCTTGTTGAGGACAGTGAAACGTCAGAACGCCATAGGTAATTTCCGTTTTGCCATAGGTGGTCTTGTGGGGGGTACTGATGGAGATACACGAACTGGAAGGGCTTGCCCATGCTGTTGCGGATGGGCGGATGTCGCCCGAGGAGCTGGTACATCAGGTTCGCGTGGATGCGGTGACCGACCTCGAATACGCCTGCGTTGACAACCAACGAGGTGTTCGCACCGGTGTGTCCGAAGTGATATACGGGGCGGGGAAGACACCCGAACAGATTGCCGGCATCGTTTCCGCGATGCTTGCCGTCGGACAGGAGCGGGTGCTCATCACACGCCTGGATGCGCAAAAGGCAGAGCGGCTGCGGGGTCTGAACTGCCTCCCATTTCTTGGACTGGAAAATAAAGTCCTCGAGATGGGAGGTTT